>CAZGSV010000038.1:0-27397 GCA_964528605.1 uncultured Armatimonadia bacterium | reverse complement strand
GGCGGGGGTGGCTGGCGCGGCTGTGGTGGCGGCCGGGGTCGTAGGAGCGGCAGGCGCCGCCGGCGTGCTGGGGGCCGCAGCGGGTGTTGCCGGCGTGGCGGTGCCACCTCCCGGAGCCGTCTCTTGGGCCCAGCAGACTCCCTGTAAACTCATGCCGGCTTGGCCCAGGCTGGGAGACCTAAGCGCTGGCAGGCCCAGCAATGCCAGCCCCGCCAGGCCCGCCACGAGCAGGTACCGGATGCGGCTACGGCCGCGTTGGGCGCGCCCAGGCCTGCCGAAGGTCTTGAACCGCATGTATCTCATTCCTTTCGCGCTGAGTGGCCAGCAGAGCACTGCATCGTCACTCAGGATACCACTTACCAACCGTTCGTCGCTCAGTGCGGGGGCTGACGCACGGCCAGCCGGGCAAGTCTGAGCACGGCAGCCTGCGTGGGCGCTGCTGGCCACCCTCGAGACGGGCTTAAGGGGCGGGCTCACTGGGAGGGCGTCCCGCCAGCGTTCTCCGCCGGAGTCTCGGGCAGCCTCTCCAGCACAGTGACGACCTTCTGCCCGTCTTTCTCCTCGACCTGAAGAGGCAACTGTGTGCTCACGTCCTGATCGGCGTAACGCATGGTGCAGGTGAGCATGTAGAGGCCCGCCGCCACCTTCTCCAGGTCGAGGACGCCCGAAAACGTGGGCGTGCCCAGCGGCAGCACGCGAGTGCTGGTGGTCTCCAACTGGACAGTGGTGAGGATCTGCCCAATGGGGGTGGCGAGGGTCGCGGATACCGTGGGCGTGAAGTGGATGTTGCCGACGTTCCCGAACTGAGCAGTGACCGCATACTTGTTTTCCTCTTGCAGGGCAATGGCGGCTCGTATCGCCTCGGCCTTGGCCTGCGACTTGGCTTTGGCGTTCTGCACCCAGACGTCGAGTTTGGTCTCGCCGCCGCTCTGGCCGTCGGGGTAAGAGGCGCGCATGATGAGGGTGGCGTAATAGTTCGGTTGAGTGACGCCCTCCTTGGGGATGGCGACCTCGATCTTGAAGTTGCGCCGCTGGTTGCCGGCCAGCTCCAGAGATGGGGGGCTCACCTGAACCCAGGAGGCGCAGTCGAAGTCGGCCCCGGTGAGCGAGCCCATGGCGACGCCACGCAACTCGCCGGGAGTCACGGTGGCGCACTCGATCTTGAGGGTCTCGTCGCTCATGTTGCGCACGGACAGCACCGTCAGTTGGTGGTTGCCCGGAACACCTTTGAGGGAGATCTCCAACGGGTTGATGTCGAGGGTGACATCGGCGGCGATGGTCTGGAGCGCGGGGTCGCCCTGGAACTCCACATCCTTCTCGATCCTGGCTCTCTGGCGTCCGTTGACGGTCAGGATGCCGGAGAGCCTGTACTGGCCCGAGGGAAGACGGCGCTTGGTATCCCCTATCAGTTTGATGGCAAAGCCGGGGATCGTGCCGCTCTCTCTGACGGGGATGTTGGAGATGAGCCGCCAGCGACCGCGGGCCTGGTACATGAGGCCGATCTTGCCGCCGAGACGGGCGTAGGTCTCGCCATCGTTGCGGGCCTGCAGGTAGACCTGAGTGGTAGCGGGGTTCTTGTCAGTGGCTTCCACGTATTCCATGCCGATACCGGCGAGGACCAGGTTCTCCTTTGCCGGCGGCCCTTGCACGTTGACGATGACCGGAATCACGAACTGCACTACCACCGCAACCTTGTTGGGCTGAGGCTTAGGCGCCTTGGTGCGCACGTTGAGGGAGGCGGCGTAACTGCCGTGGACGCCAAAGGGTACCTTGAGGCGTAGGCTGACGTTCCTGGAGTCCATAGGAGGGATGTCGAGGCTGTTGTCCCCCAGGGTCAGCCAGGTGAGGCAGGAGCGCAGGCGGGCGGGATCTACCTCGCCCTTGCTGAGGTCAACGGGAATCCAAGCCCCTTGGTCCGACTGGCCCAGTTCCATGGTGGAGATAAGCACCGTGGTCGCGGTGCTAGTGGTGTTCCTGACGCCGACCTGAAGGTCCACGGTCCGCCCCGGCGGCGCGGTCACGTCCAGCCGCATGGGCTTGACCATGAAGCCCTGGGCGTAGGCGGCACCGCTCAAGGCCCAGAGTGCCCAACCCAACACCACTGCCGCAGACACCAACCGCCGAACTCGGTATCTTGAACCTGTCACCATCGTTGCCTCCACCGCGGCCCCAGGCCGCCTTCCACCTTCCCGCTCCTTTTCAGCGATAGCCCGAGGGGCAGCCAGCCTGATGATGGTAGTTTACCCCTCTGGTCGAGGCCTGCAACCGTTTGCGAACGCGGACGATGCCCTGCTCCGGGGATGTTGCGGAGCACTGATCGGGGAAGGAAAAAGGGAGTCGCGGACTTTGGGCCCGCGACTCCCGATACTGCGACTCGTTCATGGCTTCCGACGCTGCCGTAGGTCACATCGCGTCGGGCTAATCGTCACAGGCGACGAAGACCCTCATTTCCCCACCGGGGTAGTGTCCCGCGGGGTCGTAAATGGTGATCCCTTCGACCTGGACCTGGACCTGGACCTTATGGTGGCCGCGGCCGTTCTCAGGGCCTCCAAAGTGCAGGCTGTGACCGTGATGGCGGTCCTCCGAGATGAGTTCCCAGGACCAGATTCCTGGCGCGCCTGGGGGCGGGGTGAGGATTCCGGTGACAGCGACGGGGCAGTTAGCGCCGACGGTCATCTCTTGGATGTCGTAGGCGCCGGTCTGCCCGGCCTCGACGTCGAGGTTGAATGCCGGGCCCTCCTCGTCGTTGTCATCCTCATCATCGTCGCCGTTATTGCATCGCACCGCGTACTGGTCATAGGATTCAAAGTACACGAAGGCCGTCGGCGCCCACTCCAAGGTCACGGGCGCCACATCGCGGGAGCGACCTACGGGCTCAGCCAATGCGGCCGTGCCAAGCGTCAGCAACAGAACGGCCAACAGCGCCACGGTGAGTCTCATAGCCGTGTCCTTTCCGGTCGTGGACTTCCCGCCGCAAAGCACTGTCGCCGCGGAGAAGCGCGCCAGGCTTTTGGGAGTCGCCTGCCTTAGGCGGGCGGCTCCCAGCACCTTTTGTTTTCTCCGCGGATCCGACATGGCCAGGCTAGGAGTCACAATGCGCTAGTCGACGCAAGCGATGAAGATCTCCATTTGCCCGCCGGGATAGACGCCGGCTGGGTCATTGATAGTGATATTCCGCACACTGACCTTGACCTGGCGCTCCAGGACTCCGGCGCCCGGCAGGTTCAACTGCTGGCCGTCCCCGATGAAGCGCCACGACCAGGTGCCGGGGGCGCCTGGGGGTGGCGTGAGGAGGCCGGTCACAACTGCGGGGCAGTTGTGGCTGGCAATGAAGTCCTCAACGTCATCGGCGCCACCGTCGAGTGCCTCCACCTCGAGGTAGAAGTCGGCGTTCTCGCCGTTCTCGAAGTGGATGTCCACCCAGCAGGCGACAGTCAGGTTCACCGGAGCGGAGTCCGAAGCCCGGCAGATCGGCTCGGCCAACGCGGCGCCGCTAAGGCCCAGCACCGCAAGCGCCATCAACACCACTAAGTACCTCATCTATGGTCTTTCCTTTCCCTGCTCGCCGCCAACTCAGTCAAGGCAGCTGATGTAGAGGTCGAGTTGGCCGCCTGGGTAGAAGCCGGCCGCGTCCATGATGGTGATGCCGGACACGTTGACGTCAGCGGGAACTCCGCCGATCTCGCCGTTTCCGTAAGTCCAAGCCTCTTTCCAGCCCGGAACGATGAACCACCAGTCCCACACGCCGGGAGCGCCCGGGGGCGGGGTGAGGGAGCCCCAGAGGTAGGCGGGGCAGTTGAAGCCGACAGTGAAGAGTTCGACGTCCTCAGCACCGCCCCGGCCAGCCTCCACGTCGAGGTCGAAGGAGGCTTGCGGGTCCTCGAAGTAAAGGTAGACCCAGCAGGCGATGTCGAGTGTGACCGGAGCCGAGTCAGAAGCGAAGCAGATGGGCTCCGCCAGTGCGGCGCCGCTAAAGCCCAGCACCGCGAGCACTGCAAGTGCAACCAAGTATTTCATTACGTTCTTCTCCTTGTGTCAGCAGCGGTTGCTCGGCGTTGCCCTACTCAGGGCGGCCTTAGTCGATGCAGGAGACCCACATGGTGAGTTGGCCGCCGGGATAGGAACCCGCGGCGTCCCAAATACCAATGCCGGAAACCTGCACGCCGATCGGGTCGGAGCCTGCCCAGGGCACGTACTCATAGAAGTCGTGGGTGCCGATCATCCAAAAACCCCAGTCCCACTGGCCAGGTGCGCCCGGGGGCGGGGTTAGTTCGCCGGTGAGCACGATGGGGCAGTTGTGGCCCCAGTAGAGCCATTGCCAGTCCTCGGCACCGCCCTGGCCGGCCTCCACGTCGAGGTTGAACTCCGCACCCTCGAACGAGAGGTAGACCCAGCAGGCGATGTCCAGGTTGACGGGGGCCGAGTCAGAAGCAAAGCAGATCGGCTCGGCCAGTGCGGCGCCACTGAAGCCCAGCACCGCAAGCACTGCAAGTGCAACCAAGTATTTCATCCGTTGTTCTCCTTTTCCGTTGTGGACAGCCTAGTCCTCGCACGTGATGTACAGGTCGAGTTGGCCGCCTGGGTAGAAGCCAGCCGGATCCATGATGGTGATGCCGGACACATTGACGCCAGCGGGGACCACAATCTCGCCAGCACCCCAGCCCCACCAGTCCTTGTAGGGCGGCTCGATTACCCACCAGTCCCACACGCCGGGAGCGCCCGGGGGCGGAGTTAGGGAGCCCGAGATGAAGACCGGAGTGTTCCAGCCCATCACGACGTCCTCCACGTCCTCATCCCCGCCAGCGCCCGCCTCGACCTCGAGGTCGAAGAAGGACTCTGGTTCTAGGAAGTAGATGTAGACCCAACACGCGATGTCGAGGTTGACCGGGGCACTGTCAGAGGCGAAGCAGATGGGCTCCGCCAGTGCGGCGCCGCTGAAGCCCAGCACCGCGAGCACTGCAAGTGCAACCAAGTATTTCATTTGTTGTGGTTCCTTTCAGTCGTGTGTTTGCGCTCAGTCACCGCACGAAAGGTAGAGGTCGAGTTGGCCGCCGGGGTAGAAACCGGCAGCGTCCCAGATGGTGATGCCGGAGACGTTAACCCCAGCCTGCCATACGCCTTCGGCCGGACCGTAGCCCCAGGCGTCGTGCCAGCCGGGGTTGATTACCCACCAGTCCCACGCGCCGGGAGCACCCGGGGGCGGGGTGAGGGCGCCGCTAAGGTAGACGTCGGTATTGAAGCCCATAGCCACGTCCTCGACATCCTCGGCGCCACCTTGTCCGGCCTCCACATCGAGGTCGAACGAAGCGTTCTCGTCCGCGAAGTAGAGGTAAATCCAGCAGGCGATGTCGAGGTTCACTGGGGCCGAGTCAGAGGCGAAGCAGATGGGCTCCGCCAGCGCGGCGCCGCTAAAGCCCAGCACCGCGAGCACTGCGAGTGCAACCAAGTATTTCATTCGTTCTTCTCCTTAGTTCTGTTCTGGAGAGGCTCTTGGGAGCCGCTCTACTGGGGGCCCTCATCAAGGCAGGAGACCCACATGGTCAGTTGGCCGCCGGGATAGGAACCCGCGGCGTCCCAGATGCCAATGCCGGAAACCTGCACACCGATCAGGTCGGAGCCTGCCCAGGGTATGTACTCATAGAAGTCGTGGGTGCCGATGTTCCACCAACCCCAGTCCCACTGGCCAGGTGCGCCCGGGGGCGGGATCAGTTCGCCGGTGAGCACGATGGGGCAGTTGTGGCCCCAGTAGAGCCATTGCCAGTCCTCGGCACCGCCCTGGCCGGCCTCCACGTCGAGGTTGAACTCCGCACCCTCGAACGAGAGGTAGACCCAGCAGGCGATGTCCAGGTTGACGGGGGCCGAGTCAGAAGCAAAGCAGATCGGCTCGGCCAGTGCGGCGCCACTGAAGCCCAGCACCGCAAGCACTGCAAGTGCAACCAAGTACTTCATTGTCCAATTCTCCTTTCGGATTGCGTACCACCTAGTCGAAGCAACTTACGTAGAGGTCCATCTGGCCGCCCGGATAGAAGCCGGCCGGGTCCATGATGCTGATGCCGGAGACGTTGACGTTGGCGTAACCCCAGCCCTCGCCGGCCCCGTAAAGGAGCCAGTCCTTGTAGCCGGGCTCCACGATCCACCAGTCCCAGACGCCAGGCGCACCCGGAGGAGGAGTCAGGCTGCTCCAGATATAGGCAGGGCAGTTCCAGCCGGCCACAAACGTCTCGGTGTCAGCGGCACCACCCTGACCCGCCTCCACATCGAGGTCGAAAGAGGCGTTCTGATCAGTGAAGTAGATGTAGACCCAACACGCGATGTCGAGGCTCACCGGGGCACTGTCCGAAGCGAAGCAGATGGGCTCGGCCAAGGCTGCCCCGCCGCAAAGCAGCAGGCAGATGGCCACGAGCGCTGCACAGCACTTCATCATCCTCACTCACCCTTACGTTTTGTGAACTTTTCCGTGCGATACGGAATACTTGTACCAGCAGATACGGCTGCTGGCGCCCCGTCCACATTTCGGATGCGGACGCCGACCTGTCCTGCGCGAGTGTGCCCGACAGGCTGGGCGCCTAACCCGCCGGCCTCGTCCGGTACTGCCCCGCGTGGGTTTCTCGCGCTCCTCGGGGGCTCCGGATGGGGCCGTTTATCTTCGCATCAGCCTCACCTCCGTTCTGTCTTAGCGGTGCAATACTACTTGAGGGGGGCTTCCCTGAACATAGGAAAACCCCCTAGATGTGCCGTAGAAACCACCTATCCCGGCGCGGGCCGCAGGGCTGGTCAGAGGCCATCCGGCACCGGGAATTGCGGTGGCCGCTGGCGTCGCGAAAGTCAGCCTGGCCTCCTGCTCCACAGCCGAGCAGCGGCCGGTAGCAGCGCACGCGCCATTGCGGTACGGCAAGGCTTGGCTCGTTGGCGCGGCTAGCGCGAGCAGCGCTAGCAGGCAAGTGGGCCGTTACCCCGAATCGGTTTCTCCCCGAGGAATCTAGCCCTCTGCTACCACTCATCCACCATGCACCCATGTCCACCACTCGTTTCCCGCTCCAACCAGGGCATGGTGAATACCACACCGGCCCAGTCTTGTCAAGGCCTTTTGAGGGGGCTGCCAGCCGCAAGCGCAGCGCGCTGTCCTGGGCAGGACCAGACGGGCAAGCAGGGGACGGGACCGGGCGGCAGAGCCTGCAAACGCGCAGGTCGTTAGGCATCCAGCGAGGTCAGGCCCTCGCGGATGGCGTACTTGACCAGTTCGGCGAGGTTGCGGACTTGCAATTTCCGCATCAGATTCTGGCGATGAACGTCCACGGTCTTCTGGCTGAGGAAGAGCAGCGCAGCAATCTCCCTAGTCGGCTTGCCTTCGGCCAGCAGCTGGAGGACTTCTCGCTCGCGAGGGGTAAGGAGGGACAAGGAGGAGGGGTCTCTGTCGGCGGCGAACCCGAGGTAGTCCTTGACCAGGGGGCCGGCGACCCGCGGGCCCAGGTAGACTTGGCCGGCGGCGACCTCGGAGATCGCGGTGACCAGTTCGCGGAAGGCGGCCGTTTTGAGTAGGTAGCCTGCCGCGCCCGCCTCCAACATGCGGTCCACGAAGCGCTTGTCGGCATGCACGGATAGGGCCAGCACTTTGGCGCCGGGCACGTTGGCGACAACCTGGCGCGTGGCCTCAACGCCGTTCAGGCCGGGCATGCTGACGTCCATGACGATGACGCTGGGGCTCAGGTCTTCTGCGAGCCGAACCGCTTCCCGGCCGTCGGTCGCTTCGCCGACGACCTCGATACCAGGCTGCTGCGCTAGCAGGCTGCGCAGGCCCTCGCGGAGCATCTGATGGTCGTCCACCAGGAGCACCCGGATAGGCGTGCTCATGCCGCCTCTCCCTTCCGAGTGCGAGCGCGCAAAGGCACGGAGAGGCGGACGCGGGTGCCGCGGCCGGGGCTGGAGCGGATTTGCACCCGGCCGCGAAGATGCCGCAGACGCTCCTCGGTGCTGAACAGGCCGAACCCGCCGGTGGCGGCGGCGCCCGCAGCTGAGGGGTCAAACCCCACCCCGTCGTCCGTCACGTCAATGCGCAACTCGTTTTCCTTGCCGGTGAAGACAATGCGGACCTTGCGGGCGTGCGCATGCTTGACGACGTTAGTGAGTATTTCCTGTACGGCCCGGAAGAGGACGATGCGCATTTCGTTGCGGAGCGGAGGATGCTGCCCGCGGCGCTCGACCTTTACCGCCAGCCCGTACTGCGTCTGCACTTGCTCGGCCAGCCATTCGGTGGCCGCCTCGAAGCCCAACTCGTAGAGCACGGGGGGGCTGAGTTGGAAGGTCAGCGAGGAGACGGCACGAATCAAGGGCTCGAGTTGCCCGCAGATCTCAGCGATGGGCTCGCCCAGGCCAGCGGCGCCGGCTTGCTCCCGCAGTGCCTGGAGTTTCATGTTGCAGAGCACGAGCGTCTGGCTGATGTGGTCGTGGAGGTCCATGGCGATGCGGCGGCGCTCGCGCTCCTCGGCCAAGGTGACTTCGAAGGCGAGTGCACGGAGTTGCTGCTCGACCTGCCGGAGGTGCTCTTCTGCCTTCTTGTGCTCGGTGATGTCACGGAGGAGCCAACGCAGTCCGGCGAGCCGGCCGTTGCGGTCCTGGATGCCAGAGACGGTAAGAGCAGCGGGAAAAGAGGGCCGGGCTGCGCGAGGCCGAATGCGAGCCTCCCACGCCAGGGTGTGCTCGCCCTGCCGCAAGCGGGCCAAGGCGTCGCGAACGGCCTGGGCATCTTCGGCAGCGAACAAGGCGACCAGCGGCTTGCCACGCAAGCCGTTCCCATTTGCCTTCAGCATGCGCAAGGCGGAGCGGTTGGCCTCCTGGACGATGCCTTGGTCGTCGGTGACCAGGTACCCGTCAGGTGCGAATTCGAAGAGCCCTCGGTAGCGCCGGCGCTCATGCTCGGCCGCTTCCCGGGCGGTGCGCAGTTCGGCCTGCTGCCGGCGGAGTTCCTCGGCGGCGGCATGGAGTTCCTCTAGCGAGACGGCGACCTCTCTGAGCGCCAGGGTGAGCAAGGATTCGACATCGCCCTTTGCCCGTGCCTCTCGGGGGAGACTTGCCAGGCGCCTGCGCGCGGCTTCGATGCGTTGGTGGAAGGTATCCGTGCTCACTAGAGTCCTCGAGCCCGCGGATTACGTGTACGCCGGGAGGCGCGGGGCAGCCGACGAGAGATAGGCATCGCGCGCCTACGGCGAGTTACCCGCAGGCGCTTGCCGCCGGTCGCGAGCGCGTCCACGGCCTCCTCCGCGCCCCAGAGCACGGGGCCGAGCGCACCCGCGCGAGGGCTCGTGGGCCGAGAACAGGCGGCCACGCGGGCTGCTAGACCGGCCTGGAGGGATCGAGAAAGCGACTCACTCAGTGTTCCTAACCGCCCAGGCAACGACCGCCCCCCGCGGCGCCTGCGGGCGGTAAAGTCGTAGTCGGCTCCCCTAGTCGGGCTCATTGCTCGGTTGAGTCTTTCCATAACGTCTCGCGTGTTCCGACATAAGCAGCATGTTCTTTGCGGCGGAAGTGGGTTTGGAGCGCCGCTCGGGCCTGGGTACCGTTTGGGGGGCGTCGGGGCGGCCAGCCGCCGGACGTGCGGAGTTGTCCGGGGAACGTGTGGGCCCAGCGGAGGGGCCCGGAACTTGCGGGCTACGCGCCTGTCCCGGCGCCCGCCACGGCCTCAGCGGCCGCGAAGTACATGCTCGCGATGGCGCGCGAGGAGACGTCGCGCTGGAGGTTGTGCGCGGGCGCGAAGAGGTAGCCGCCGTCGCGGGTCGGGTTCATGATGCGCAGGAGGTTTTCGACCGCGGCCGCGATCCTGGCCGGCTCGTCCGAGGGCAGGACTTCCTGGGTATCGAGTCCGCCGTGGAAGACGAGGGCGCCGCCGTAGGCGGCCTTGAGCCTGGCGGGGTCCATTCCCGCCGCGCCGGGCTGGATGGGGTTCAAGATGCGCACGCCGATCTCGATGAGGTCGGGGATGAGGTCGAAAATGGCCCCGCAGGAGTGATGCATGTAGACGGCCTCGGTGAACTGCGCCGTGTAGGCGATTCTCTCGCGCATGTAGGGCTTCACGAACTCGCGCCACATCGCAGGAGACATGAAGGGCGCCTTCTGGGTGCCAAAGTCGTCGCCGCTGGTGGTGAGGTGAATGTACCGACCGAGGCGAGAGTAGTACTCGCGGATGATGCTCTTCTGGAACTCGAGGATCTTGCCGAAGAGCAGGTGGATGAAGTCCGGGTCGAGTGCGAGCATCATCATGATGTGGTCGTAGCCGCACAGCCAGCAGGCGAGTTCGAGGACCCCGAACACGGGGTGTTCGCCGGCCACGACGTAGGGCGTGGACTCATGGAGGAACTTGGCTCGCTGCGCCCAGTCATCGAGGAGGTTGGAGGGTATCTGGCTGACGTCGGGCAACTGGTACTTCCCCACGTCATCAAGGGTGGCGCAGCGCAGCGGGCCGTCAACGATCTCCCAGTGGAGGCCGCTGAACCGGCGGCGGATGCCGTAGCAGTCAATGGTCTCGGTCTGGGAGAGTGTCCGGTTGCGCTGGGTGACGAAGGGTACCAGTCCTCCGGCGCGGCGGAGGTCAATGTCGAAGCGCTCGAGGATGCGGCGGTCGAACTTGTCGTAGTCGGCGGGCGCGGGGCCGGTGAGGCCTAAGTGGGCCGCTAGTCGGCGCATCACTTCCTCGTCCTCGACGGTGGACTGGGGCGTGCCGCCGAGGTCGAGCGGGCAGCGGTCCACGCCCTTGTGGTCGAGGGTGAGCGCGAAGCGCTCGCGATACAGGCTGCTAGGCTTAGTCATCGGCGACCCTCGCGCAGCCGCTGAAGGCCGAGCAACCGGCGTGGCACGCGCGTCAACTCTCGTTGAGGCGGTGGAAGGCCTCGCGAATCCATTGGTAGTTCTGCTCGCTCATGCCGAGGGAGGCGTAGTCCTCGATGTAGGCGATGAAGCCGCCGTTGAAGGCGCCCAAGGTGTCCTTGAGGAAGCGGGCGTAGGCGAAGATCTCCGCGCGCGTTCCGGATGCGGCTCGGCGCTGGTGGTCAATGGAACAGCAGCAGCAGACGAGGCCGCCGAAGTCGCCCGCGAGGCGCTCCACGCCCAGGAGGTCGGGCTGGAGCAACTCGAGCACGTCCACGCCGATACCAATCAGGTCGCCAATGATGTCGTAGACGTACCCGCAGGTGTGGAACCAGACCTTCTTGCCGGCGCGGCGGATGCGCGCGAACTGATCCGCGTAGCGCGGGCGGAAGACCTGGCGCCAGAGGTCGGGGGAGATGATGAGCGCCTGCTGGGTGCCCCAGTCGTCGCCGAAGGCCACGGCGTCGAAAGGGAACTCGAGCGCGTGGTCAATGATGGCGTTCTCGAAGTCGAACACGATGTCCAGCACGCTCTCGGCCCGCTCGGGGGCGGTGTGTAGGTCCGTGAGGAAGTCCTCGAAGCCTCGCAGGAACGTCGCCTGATTGAAGCCGCTGATGCCGACGCTGAACTTGAGGAACTTGTCGCTGTGCTGGGCGACCCAGGCGGGAACGTGGTCGAAGCGGCCCGCCGCGGCGGGGTCGGGCGGAACGTAGTGCGCGATTGCGGCGGGGTCGGACAGGGGATGGTTCCGGGGCTGGCCCATGGTGTCGTTGAGGCTCCTCCAGGCGTAGCCCCACTCGGTCATGCCCGGCTCGGTGGGCACGAAGCCCTGCGCCGGGGCGAAACTCGTGGCCAGCGTGTCCGAGCACTCGAAGTCCCGGTTGCAGTAGTTGATGGGCACGCGCGGCGGGTGGTCGCGTTCGATTGCTCGCCGAACTACCTCTTTCGCGTTCATATGCGGATTGCGGCCGCCAGCGCCCGCGAGTGCAGAATCCGGCGCAGGCCGCTAGTCCTTCAGTCCGTGCCGCTGCGCCGCTTCGGCCGGGGGAGTGCCCTTCTTCACAACATCGCAGAGGGCGCGCTGGAAAGCAGCGGGGTCGGACACCTGCATGGCGTTACGGCCGAAGACCACTCCCCTACCCCCGCCTTGCACGATGTGCTCCGCGAGTTGGAGGGCTTGCAGTTGCGTTGGGGTCTTCTCGGCGCCAAGGCCGAGGATGGGCACGGGACAGGACTCGGTCACCTCCTTGAACCTGTGGGTGCAGAAAGTCTTGATGAGGTCGGCGCCGAGTTCGGCAACGATGCGGCAACCCGTGAAGACTTGGTCGTGCATTTGCTCCGGGGAAAGTTTGTCGGAGTTGGCCGGGAAGTACTCACCCACCACGG
This sequence comes from uncultured Armatimonadia bacterium, assembly GCA_964528605.1. Classification (GTDB taxonomy): domain Bacteria; phylum Armatimonadota; class Zipacnadia; order CAZGSV01; family CAZGSV01; genus CAZGSV01. The sequence goes on along the minus strand of CAZGSV010000038.1, from coordinate 15,154 downwards.
GGATGCCGAGGCGCCTGGCCTCGGCGGCGAGCGCGCAGAAGACTTCGACATTGGCGGCGTCGCGGGCCTCGCTGCCGGTGTTGAGCGTTAGCGAGACGAGCACGAGGTCGGCGCCGACGGCCACGGCGTCCTCGGCGCTCAAAGCGGGGACGGTCTCGCCCTGGTTGTAGTTCCAGTGGAAGCAGTAGACGGTGCCCCAGTTGAGGCGGACGATGGCCAGGGGGGCGCCTTTGTAGTTGAAGGCGTGGCCGCAATGCGGCAGCATGCCTGGGGAGAGCAGCACGGCGGAGACCCCGGGGTCAATCTTCTTCACCGCTTCCGGGAGGTCGACCATCCCTGGAAGAGGGCCGTCGAACTCGCCGTGGTCCACGGCAATCACGACCGCGTTCTCACCGTTCGAGAACAGACGACCGAGCCTGATTCCCTTTCCCGTCACTGTCGCACACCTCACTCGACGCTTTGTCAGTCGGTGACGTTCGCCCAGACGTCAGGCGACCGATAGCAGGTCTCCATCACTCGCTGGACCGCCAATCCATCGGCGAGCGAAGGGCAGCCGGGCTCGCCGGCGACGACGCGGCGGACGAAGTCATACATGCTGGCGATGTGGAATCGCATCCAGCCCACGGTGTTCTTAGGGCCGGGCAGCACGGCCGGCTTGGGGTAGCGCTGCACGGCCTCGATGTAGGTGAAGCCTTTCTCGCCACCCAGAGGGGCTTCCGGAACGGCGTTGTCGTAGAACTTGAGCCAGTTGGGCTCCATCAAGTTGAAGAGCAAAGCGCCCTGGGCACCGCGGATGTCCACCACCATCTCGTCGTTGGCGCCGGTGGCGAGTTTGGAGGCCTCGAGCGTGCCGACGGCGCCGTTCTGGAGTTCGGCCATGATGATGCAGGCGTCGTCGGTGTCCACAGTGCGCGTGCCGCCCTTGCCGTCGGGGCGTTGAGTGACGGCGGTGAAGGGATGGGCGCAGACGCGCTTGAAGTCGCCGAGGAGGTAGCGGGTGAGGTCAATGATGTGGGAGCCGAGGTCCACGAGCACGCCGCCGCCGGCTGCGGCCTTGTCCGACTTCCAGTTGAGGACGCGCTTGGGGTCGGCGTTGGTGTTGTGCAGGTAGCGCATGGCGAAAGTATAGACGCGGCCGAGCCTACCTTCCTCGATGAGTTCCTGGGCGCGCATGAGGGCAGGGATGAACCTGTAGTTGAAGGTCATCTGGCAGGTGCGATGGCTGCCTGCGGCTTCGGCCTCCGCCTCGGCGCGTACGATCTCCTCGGCCTGCTCGAGATTCCAGGCGAGAGGCTTGTCCACGTAGACGTGCTTGCCCGCGCGAATGGCGTCCACCACCACGCCGCAGTGCAGGTTGTTGGGCGTGCAGCAGTTGATGAGGTCAACATCATCGCGAGCGAGCAGGTCGCGGTAATCACGGGTGGCGAACTCGTAGCCGCCTTGCTCGAGCGCGAGGTCGCCGGAGTGTTCGGTGCGGGTGGCCACGCCCACGAGGCGGATACGCGCCGGGGGGGGCTCGTAGATGAGAGGCAGCGACTTGTAGGCGTAGGTATGCATCTTGCCCATGAAGCCATAGCCGACCATGCCGACTCCGAGCGTTCTCATCTCAGTCGCTTTGACTCCTTGTCTGCGCTTCTTCTTCATAGAGGGGCAGCAGCGCCTGGTAGCAGCGCAGGTAGCGGGCGTATTGGGCCTGCATGTCCGCGGCCGCGTCCGGATCAGGCGCGAAGTGCCGGCCCTGCTGCGAGCCCTCCCACTGCGCGGATGCCGCGCCGGCGGCGAGTTTGGCGGCGCCATAGGCGGCCGACTCAAGGAGGCCGGAGACTTCGACAGGGCGGCCGAGGGCGTCGGCGATGATCTGCGGCCAGGTTGCGCTCTTGCCGGCTCCGCCGACCATACGCAGGGCCGGGATGCGCCCGCAGAGCCGCTCCGCCGCCTCCACGTTGCGCCTGGCCTCGAAGCCGAGGCCGCGCATGAGCGCGAGTTCGACGTCCTCGTAGCTGTGGGACATAGTGAGGCCGAGAATGCTGCCTTTGGACTCGCCGCGCCAATCGGGGGAGAGGCCGCCGTAGAGGTGCGGAACAAAGACCAGCGGTTGTCTCTGTCCCTCGGGCCGGCGCGCGCCGCGATGGAAGGTGTCGCGGAGCCAATCGTAGGCGGAGCCGCCGGTGAACGGGAGCACCATTCCCCATTCGTTCGGTGCGGTATGGCAGCACACGGCAATCTGCTCCAACTCGTCAACCACGGGGACGTGAGACACCGCGTAGAGGACCCAGGCCGTGCCGCAAGACAGGACGCTTCTGCAGCCGACGGCGCCGGCGCCGTGCGCGGCGGCCGCCTGATCGAAGGCTCCGGCCACCAACCTGGTGCTGGGCGCGAGGCCCAACTCGTTGGCGGGGTCGGGGCGTAGGTCGGCGATCACAGTGCCGGATTCGACCGCGACGGGCACCATCTCTCGCGACACTTGCAGGAGCGACAGCACGGGCTCGGACCAGTCTCTCGCGTGTGGCGAAAAGAGCGGAGTCCAAGAGGCGGAGGGGACGTCGGCGACGAACGTGCCGCAGAGGCGGTTGGCCAGGAAGTCGGGCACCCAGGAGAAGCGCGCAATACGACTGAAGACTTGGGGCGCGTTGCGGGCGAGCCAGCGAATCTTGGCGGCGGAACTGAGCGCGGTGAGGCCGATGCCTGTTTCCTTGTACCAGAAGGACTTGCCGGTTTCGCAGATGAGTTCGTGGCATTCGGCCTCGGCACGCTTGTCCATCCAACTCAGCGCCGGCGCGAGGGGCAGGCCTTCCTGGTCCGTTGCGATGAGGGTGTCGCCTTGGGTGCTGAGGGCCAGGGCAGCGATGTCTTCCTTGGCGTGGCCCTTGGCGCCACAATCATTGACGCACTGGCCTACCACATCCGCCAGGCCGCGCCAGTAGTCCTCCGGGTCTTGCTCGGCCCAGTCTTGGTGAGGGTGGGATAGGCCATAGGCATGCTGCGCGAGCGCGAGAACCTCGCCGTCGTCGCGGACGGCGAGGCACTTGGCCGAGGTGGTCCCGATGTCAACGCCGAGATAGACGGAGGCCATTGCCTATGCCCCGGCCCCTCCGAGAACAACGACGTTCCACCCCATGAGGCGGCCGAACTTGGCTACCTCCGAGGCGAGGTCGCCGTAGACGAGCGCTGAGTGGTGCGTACCGCCGGCGCGGCTGAAGGCGGCGAGGAAGTCGGCGACCGGCATCTCGGGGCGGAACCATCCGTGAATCAGGTCGGCGTGTCTGTCCTCGCCCTCCACCTCCAGCACGGCGCAAGGAGCGACTATCAGCGTGTAGGCGCCTTCGGAAACAGGCGCGAGATTCACCAACACCGCCCTACCCTCCCGGAACCTGCCCACGGCGAAGACGGGGTTCTCGGCATCGGTCCAGGGGAAGGGCATTTCGCGCAAGCGAGGCTGTGCGGCGCACAGGTCAACGTTCATCTCACCCATGTGGCTGACGAAGATGCGCTCGCCGGCCCAGTCGGGGCAGAACATCTCGGTGAAGGTTGTCTGCGGATGAACGGAGGCCAGCGCACCGACGAGGGCGGCGGTCAGAACGTCGCCCTCTCCCGCATAGCCCATGCCGGCGGCCATCGCCTTGCTCGCCTCAAGGAAAGGCACGGTAGGAAGGCCGCAGGCCCGATCAATGGAGAGGAAGTTGAAGGTGAAGGCGGAGAGGTCGTGGTGGCGGAGCCAATGGCGGACAGCGAGGCCGGCGCGAACTGCACGCCGGTGCGCGGCGGGCGTGACCTCGGACAGTTCGAATCTGGCCGCGTCTTCAGCCACTTCGGCTTCTACTTCCTCATCATCCGGGGCAGGAACGCGTCCGTGGAGGTCGGAGGCGTCGGCAGTCACGGTCTCAATGCCGATTGTCTCCCTCAGCACCGCATCCGGCACGGCGAAGTCGCCCATGCCGACGAAGGGCTTGCCGATGCGCCCTACCCTTGCGCGCTGCATCCTGGCTGCGAGTCGCGCGGCGCGAGCCCAGGCCGCGACGCGGTCCAGCACGTCGGAGTGGCGCCAGTGCCCCGCTTCGATCTGGAAGGCTTTGCCCTTGCGCAGGAGCAGATTGCACAAGTCCTGCACGCCGTGGATGCCGTGGTTGAACATCAACTCGGCGGGGTCTTGCTCGGGGCCGTACTCGAGCGCCGGGGAGGTGTCAAGGACGATCAGGGGCAGTTTGGTGTGCGCGAGCCCGTCACACGATTCGAGCGAGGGCGAATAGGCCAAGTGGAGGGTGATGATCGCCTCGGCACCGGCCCTCTCGAATGACTTGACCGCGGCCTCGAACTCAGGCGCGAGGCGGCACACGGGCGCGGTGACGACCTCCAGGCCGTGCTCCGCCAACTCGCCGGCGATGGTGGCGTAGAAGCCGTCTATGCGGGGCCGGATGTCGGGGACGGCCCTGTCATATAGGTCGAGGTAGAGGCCGAGGAGGCCGACCTTAGGCTTGGATGCAAGGCTATCGCCGCGCGCAACCTGGGCCTGGAACATCGGCGCTACCACTCCCTCGAATCGGGGACGGGCAGCCATACGGAGCCCTGAACGATGGACTGCTGGCTGATCAGACCGGGAAGGGTCATGTCCAGGGCCTCATGGATGCCGATGGGTGGCTCCTCGCCCTCGATGACCGCCCGCACGAAGTCCTGCACCTGCATGTAGTCGCCGCCCCAGTGGCCGGATTCGAGGGCCTCCCTTGAGGGGTGCAGCCACTCCTCGGGCAGGAACTCCTCCTCCAGGTTGGAGAGAGGAATCCACTCCACATTCTCGCACTTGGAGTCGAGCCAGACCTTGGGCTGGTCGCCGAGGCCGCGGGCCGCCTCATAGCAACCGTGGGTGCCCTGAAGCGAGTAGTAGGTGAGATTGTGGGGGCGATTGGAGAGCATGTCGAGGCGAATGGCGACCAGCCCGCCCTTCTCCATACGGCAGAGCATGGTGGTGGTGTCTTCGTTCTCGTAGTAGTCGCCTCTGGGGTCCTGGTAGTGGTGGCTGGACCCGGCGCACATGACACTGACCACGCGCTGCTGCATCCATTGGTAGACGGGGCCGAGGCTATGAGTGGGATAGGTGTTGCCGTTGATGCCCGTCTGCCACTTGCGGCGCCACTTGGTGACCTCGTTCAGGCCCTTCAACTCGTGGATATACTCCCCTTCGCCAAAGTACAGTTCACCAAAGAGGCCGGCGTGAGCGAGGTGGCGGACGAGGACGTTGGAGCGGATGTAGCAATAGTTCTCGGCCATCATGTACTTGGCTTTGCTGCGCTTACAGGCGGCGACGAGAGCCTTGGCCTCTTCGATGGAGACGGCGGTGGTGACCTCGGAGAGCACATTGATGTCGCGCTTCAACGCCCCTATGGCCATGGGGGCGTGGAACTGCATGGGCGTGCCGATAACCACTACGTCGAGGCTGGCCTCATCCAGCATCCGCTCGTAGACGGTGTAGACCTGCGAGACGCCGATCTCCGCCGCCTTCTCGCGCACGCCCTGCTCGTTGATGTCGCAGAGGGCCACCAGGCTGGTGCGGGGGTTGTGGATGAAGGGGCTGAAGTAACTGGCCCCTCTGCCGGCCGCGCCTACGATGCCAACTCTCAGTCTGTTCACAGCGTGCCTCCTCGGAGTGCTAGGCGTAGCCGAGTTCGCGCTCGGTCTCGGCGATTGCCTCTTCGATGATTGCGAGCGCCTTGGCCGCAATCTCCTGCTCCATCACGATGGGAGGGGAAAGCCGCAGGATGTGCCCTGCGGGAACCCAGGCCAGGCCCTTGCGGAACGCCCGCTGATACACCTGCGCGCCCGCCTCGGTGAACGGCTCCTTGGTCGCACGGTCCTTTACCAACTCGATCGCGAGCAAGCAGCCTTTGCCGCGCACATCGCCGACGATTTCGTGCCGGCTTTGTATCTCGCGCAGCCTGGCGAGCATGAAATCGCCGAGGGCGGCGGAGCGGCGCACGAGCTCCTCCTCTTCGATGACCTCAAGGGAGGCGAGGGCGGCGGCGCAGGCCATGGGATTGCCGCCGTAACTGGTGGAGGCGGAGATTCTCTCGACCGCGTCTTTGTGGCGCTCGCTGACGAGCATGGCGGTGACCGGAAAGCCGTTGCCGAAGCCCTTGCCGAGGGTGACGACGTCCGGGCGGGTGTTCCAGTGCTCCATGCAGAACATCTTGCCGGTGCGCGCCATGCAGGTGAGCACCTCGTCGGCGAACAGCAGGAGCCCGTACTCGTCGCAGAGAGCGCGCAGGCGCGGCATGAACTCATCCGGTGGCACCACGGAGCCTGCCCAGCCCTGTATGGGCTCGAGCACGATGGCGGCCACGCGGCCGGAGGTTTCCTCTTTGATGACTTCGCGGATGTAGTCCACACAGTGGAGGCCGCATTGCGGGTAGGTGAGTTTGAAGGCGCAGCGGTAACAGTAGGGATTCGGGGTGAGGAAGAAGCCGGGGGCGCGCAGGCCCTGGCTGGGGTCGAGGCGCGCCAGGCCGACGGCGCCCATGGTCTTCCCGTGGAAGTCACGATGGAAACTGATGAACTCCATGTTGCCGGTGGCGGCGCGGCAGACGCGCAGGCCGGCCTCCACGGCGGTGGTGCCGGAGTCGTACAACTGCATACCGGTCAGGTCCCAGGGTTGAATCTCGACGACCTTCTCGAGCAACTCGGCCTTGAGGGGGGTGGTGAAGTCGTGGCAGTTCATCAGTTCCGCCGCCGCCTTCTGCACCGCCTCGACGACCTTGGGATGGCAGTGGCCCAGGGTGGTGACGTAGATGCCGCTGGAGAAGTCAATGTAGCTGTTGCCGTCCACGTCGGTGAGGGTGACTCCGTAGCCCGACTGGAACACCACGGGGAAGAGGCGCACCTGCGAGGAGTAGCCCTTCATGATCTGGCTGGCGCGGCCGTGGATCTCGACCGACTTGGGACCGGGCGGCGTGGCCACTATCTTGGGAACCGAATCCGGGTCAACATGCGCCCAGTAGGTTCTTGCTGCGGTCGTAGTTGCCATTCAGTGCGCTCCTTCTCTTCCGTGCTGCTGATAGTAGTTGAGGCCTTCGACCAGGGTCTTGATGTTCTCCCAGGGGACTCCGGGCGTAATGGAACTGGTGCATCCGAGGAAGAGCCCGGTCTTGGGGCCGTTCCTCACGAGCCGCTCCATTTCCCGCTTGACGTCTTGCGGGGTGCCCATGGGCAGCGTGCGCGTCACGGAGACTCCCGCGATGACGGTGAGGTCTTCGCCGTCCCTCGTCTTCATCTTGCAGATTCTCTCATAGTCCATGCCGTCTTCGTATTGGAAGCCCTGGAATCCCTTGAGGCCCGCGTCCAGCAGGCGGGGCACCATTTCCATGAGATTGCCGTCGCAGTGCCAGATGAGGCGGACGCCGGCCTGGAGCACGGGTTCGAGACAACGGGCGAAGTGAGGGAACCAGATCTTGTCCAGGCTCTTGACGTTGACCAGCGTGACGCGGGAGTCCGCCATGTCGTGGTCGACGCGGAGGAGAGGGGGCAATCCTCCCTCGACGAAGGCGCGCGCGGCCGCGCGGTTGTTGAGCAGCGCGAGGTCGGCCTGGAGGGAGAAGTCCCGTTCCAGGACATCGGGGTAAAGCGCGTAGGCCATGAAGTAGTACTCGTAGCCGTACGCTCCGTACTCGAAATATGGAAAGGTGACGAAGCCGTAAGGGCCTTTGAGCATGTCCGGGCCGAGTTTGTCCTGGATGGCCGCTTCGGAGTCGAGAATCTGCCTGACGCGGGCGTCCTCATCGAAGACCGTGGCCGCCTGGCGGAGGCGAGGGAAGACGAAGGACTCCAGGTGCTCAACGACCCCTTCGGGCGAGTCAATGAGGATGCCGTCGCACACAATCTGGGAGGCGCCTGTGGTTGGGCCGCGGCGCTCGGCGATATAGCCGTGGTTGTCCATCGAAAGGGGGTTCTCGGGGATGTACTGGTCGAGCATGCAGGTGCCGATGGCGCGCTGAAAGGCTAGATAGACTTCCTCGGGGCGCTTGCGGTATTCGCCCGGCTGCACGCCTGCAAGGCGCTCGATCTGCTCGTGCTCCATCAGGTTGAGCAGCCAACTAGGGACGCCTTTGACGGGTTTGCGCAGGATGGTGTCGAGGGCCAGTTGCGCGCGGGGGCCGAGGGCAGCGGTCATTTGGGAGCGCTCGCCGTTCCGACAAGCCCTGCGGAGTTTGAGAACATGATCTTCTCCACCGCCTCGAAGCCCAGCCCCAGACGGCGGACCGCAGTTACGAGCGCCCGCAGCTCTTCGTATAGATAATAGGTATAGCGCGCTTCCTCTGCCGGCGTCTTGCGGTTCACGTTCCAGGAATACGGACCGTCGGTGTAGTTGATGTACTTCTCGCCGAGGTGCTCGCGCACGCCGCGCATCAACGTGACGGGAAGGTCGCTGCCGAAGAGCAGGCGGTCGGGGCCGACCGTTTCGAGCGCGTATGCGAAGACGTCGGCGTTGAGATGGGCCGCGGTGTCGAAGTACACGCTTGGCGTGTCGGCCAAGTGCGGGAGGCCCTGCTTGGCCGTCGGAAGGCAGTAGGCGCGGCCGATGTGGGCGACGATGAGTTTGATGGAGGGGTAGTTCTCAGCGATCTCGAGGACTTCCCTGATGTTGTCGGGGTCGGCCAGCCGGCCGGCGCGCGGGAGGTGAAGCATCAGAACCCCGCGTAGGTCGTTGAGGGCAGCGAGGTGGGCGCGGGGCAGGAAGTCGTAGATGCTCACCTCGTGGGTGCCCCGCGGCGCGAGGTCGGGATAGGGCTTGATGCCGAGGAAGCCGGCGGCCATCGCTTCCTCGATCTTGGCAGGGCCCCACTGCGGACGAGTGACGAGAAGGCCGGAGGCGCTGTTGCGGGGGTCGGAAAGGCCGGCGAGCACGTAGTCATTGTTGGCTTCGATGTGGGTCTCGCGGTAGACGTTGCCGAAGGCCAGCGCGCGCACCCGCTGAGCGGGAAAGAGACCGCGATAAGTGGCGCGCAGTTGCTCCCAGGACTGGTGCGAGGCGACCTCGAGGGCCCAGATCTCCTGGTATCTCTCGGGACTGATGGGGTCCGAGTGCTCGGGCAAGGCGACATGCACGTGGCAGTCGCAGATTGTGGGCGGCAGCCAGGGCTGCAGCTCCTGCTCGTAGACGGCCTGGTCAACCTGCCGGTGCATCTCGTCTGTGTCGTTGGGCATCGTGGTGACGACCGGGTGCATATGTTCTCACAAGTGGCCGATTTCGGCATTCCGGCGTCGCTGAGCCGGCCGCGGCAGGCATGGGCGGCGCTCAGAGTGTTGGAGGTGACGGCGGCGGCGGGCTGTGCCATTATGCGCGCTCAAGAACCACAGCCGGAGGTGCGAGGAGGCGCGAATGAGATTGGCCATTCTCGTTGCGGCGATTGCAGCGTTGACGTGTTCGCAGGCCTTGGCGGCGCCGGGACCGCGAGTTGGGTTCTTCGTGGCCGCCGACGGGAGCGACCGGAACCCGGGCACCAGAGCGAAGCCCTTCTTGACCTTGGAGCGGGCGCGCGAGGCGATACGGAAAGTGAAGCAGGCCGGGCAGTTGCCGGGCCCGGTGACGGTCTGGATACGCGGCGGCACATACCATCGGCGCGCCACCTTTTCCCTCACGGCGCAGGACAGCGGGACCAAGGACTGCCCTATTGCCTACCGCGCCTACAGGCGCGAGCAGGTTGTCCTGACTGGTGGCCGCGAGGTGACCGGTTTCAAGCCGGTCAAGGACCCCGCCGTGCTAACCCTCCTGGAGGCGGGGACTCGAGGGAAGGTGCTGTGCGCGGATCTCAAGGCGCAAGGCATCACCAACTTCGGCGAACTGAAGCCGCGCGGGTTCGGCCGGCCGGAGTATGCGGCTGGGCTGGAGTTGTTCTTCCAGGGCAAGCCGATGACGCTGGCGCGGTGGCCGAACGAGGGATGGGCGAAGATCGCGGGCGTGCCCGAAAGCGGAGGCAAGTTCAACTACGAAGGCGACCGGCCGAATCGCTGGGCGAACGCGGACGACGTCTGGGTGCACGGCTATTGGACCTGGGATTGGGCGGAGTCGTACGAGAAGGTCGAGTCCATAGACACGCAGGCGAAGGTGATCGCCACGCGCGAGCCGCACGGAGTCTACGGCTACTCGGCGGGCAAGCGTTACTACGCGCTCAACCTGCTGGAGGAACTGGACGCGCCGGGTGAATGGTATCTCGACCGCAAGACGGGGGTGCTTTACTTCTGGCCTCCTGAGGCGGTCGCGGAGGGAGATGTCGTCGTGTCCCTTCTCGAGCAGCCATTGGTCTCGATGGCGGACACCTCATACGTGACGCTGCGGGGACTCACGTTCGAATGCGTTCGCGGCACGGCGATCGAGGTGAAGGGAGGGGCCCACAGCCTGATCGCGGAGTGCACGGTGCGCAACGTGGGCACGACGGGCATCATCATTGGCGGAGGAACGCATAACGGGGTCAGCGGGTGCCACGTCTATCAACTGGGCGACGGCGCGGTGTCCTTGAGCGGCGGGGATCGGATGACTCTGACTGCGGGCAGCAACTACGTCATCAAAAGCGAGATCCACGACTTCAGCCGGTGGGTGAGGACCTACAGGCCGGCGGTCGCCATCAACGGGGTGGGCGACCGCATCGCAAACAACCTGATCTACGATGCGCCGCACTCGGCCATCATTCTGGGCGGGAACGAGCACCTCATCGAGTTCAACGAGATTCATCACGTCTGCATGGAGACCAGCGACGCGGGTGCCTTCTACATGGGCCGCGACGTGACCCAGCGCGGCAACGTCGTGCGCTACAACTACTTTCACCACTTGGGCCACCGGGACGTGCAGTCCGTCTACCTCGACGATTGCACGGCGGGGACGTTCGTGTATGGGAACGTCTGCTATAAGGGCGCGCGCGGGGTGCTCCTCGGCGGCGGGCGGGACAACATCATCGAGAACAATGTCTTCGTGGAGTGCAACCCGGCGGTGCACGTGGACGCGCGTGGGATGGGGTGGGCGAGTTTCTGGTTCGACGGCAGGGACAACACGCTCATGGACCGGCTGAAGGCGGTGAACTATACGCAGCCGCCATACAGCGTGCGCTATCCGCAGTTGCTGACCTGGCTGGAGGACGAGCCGGCGGTGCCTAAGGGCAACAAGATCGAGCGAAACATCTGCGTCGGGGGCCGGTGGCTGGACCTGTACGACGGCTTGGCGGAGGAGATAGTTACGGTGCGGGATAACTGGACGGAGGGTGATCCTGGGTTCGTGGCGCCGGACGAGGAGAACTGGCAACTCAGGGAGGACGCGCCCGCCTATCGGATCGGGTTCAAGCCGATACCGATGGAGAAGATCGGGGTGCCGAGGCACTTGGTTGTAGCGCCCTGACTCCGTGCAGGGCGCTGCGCGATGCCTCCGGCGTCGCGGGCGGAGGCAAGCCTGCCGCCCCTACGGCGGGCGGCCACGCCGGGTCCCCCCTACCAGGGCGCCACGCCCCCTTGACAAAGGTGGCTGCGCGGCATTGAAAGGACGACACTGTGGCCAACGGTCAGCGCCCTCCTCAGCCCGATTTCGACCGGTTTCTGAAGGTCCTGCGGCGGGAGGGGGAGCCGGACCGCGTGCCCTTCTGCGAACTGTACCACGACCAGGAGATCATGGCGGCCATACAGGGCCCGCCCGAGACGCCTCCCGAAGACACCGACGGCTGGGCCAGGTGGTGGGCGAAGTTCTGGCGCGACCACGGGTATGACTACGTGACCGGTAGGCTGAGCATCGGGTTTCCGCGGCCGGGCATAAACGCGCCGGACACTGCCATACTCTCGCGAGGCAAGCGCGGCTGGGTCAACGAATCGAAGGGACCGATCACCAATTGGCAGCAGTTCGAGCGCTACCCCTGGCCTGAGGTCACGGACGAGGGTTTCCGGCCGCTGGAGGCGCAGGCGCGGTGCCTGCCCGAGGGCATGAGGATCGTGCCCATGATACCGGGGGGGCCGCTGGAGAATCTGACCTTCCTGATGGGCTACGAGACCTTCGTCTATGCCTTGGCCGACGACCCGGCGCTGGTGGAAGCGATCGCCACGCGCGTTGGCGAGACCTTGCTGGAGATCGTGCAGCGCACCGTGAGCCTGGAAGAGGTGGGGGCACAGTGGCTGAACGACGACCTGGGGTTCCGCAGCGGGCCGCTGGCGTCGCCGGAGGTGCTGCGCAAGTACGTCTTCCCCTGGCACCAGCGCATGTGCGAGATAGCGCACGCAGCGGGCAAACCGATTCTGCTGCACTCGTGCGGGAACCTGCGCGTGATCATGGACGAGTTGATTGACGCCGTGGGCATAGACGCGAAGCATTCGTTCGAGCACGTGATCGAGCCGGTGTGGGAGGCCAAGCGCGCCTGGGGCGACCGCATCGCGCTGCTGGGCGGAGTGGATATGCACGTGATGGCGAGCGGCACGGAGGAGGAGGTGCGGGCCTACACACGGCGCTGCGTGGAGGAATGCGCGCCCGGGGGGGGCTGGGCCCTGGGCACGGGCAACTCGGTGGCGAACTACGTGCCCGTGCGCAACTTCCTGGCCATGCTGGACGAGGGCTGGAAGGTAGGTCGCTACTCTTACTAGCCCCGCCGCACGCCTGGGGCCTCCCCCCGAACCGTTGACAGCATGCATCTCAACGCCATACTGGATGCCCCCGACCGCGCCTGGAAGAGCGCGGAGGAACTGCGGCCGGTGTACGAGGCGCTTGGAGCGACGCCGGACAAGAGGATCATCACTTCTTGCGGGCAAGCCTACATGTCGGCTCACACCTACTTCACGCTGAAGTACGTTCTTCGGTATGCTGACATGGCGAACTACGACGGCGGCTTGAACCAGTGGTCGAGCATTGAATCGCTGCCGGTGGAGACTGGGCCCTAGTGGGCACGCCAAGGACATCGGCAGGCCGCCGGTGGGGTGCGTGCTGGGCCGGTGGCGTGCCCAAGCCGATCAGGCCGCGGTAGGAGGAATAGCGTAGATGTGGGGAAGGACCCGCATGGGGCAAACCATTGGCACAGGTCAGCGCGCCGGCGCCGCAGCACGCTGGGTGCTGCTGTGTGGGCTGGCGGCGGTCACCTGTTGGAGTGGCTGCGCGCCGGGCGTGGGAGAGATCGCCTACGAGTCCCGTGCGCCCGACAGCGCTCAGGTCTGCGTCATGAAGGCGGACGGCTCGGGGGTCGCGAACCTTACTGGCGACCCCAACCTCAACGACACCAACCCGGTCTGGTCGCCGGACGGGAAGAAGATTGCCGTGGTGTCGGTGCGCCCCTGGCCCCGCGGCCGAGCAGAGCCCTCGCCGGCCCCCGGTGTGCCCTCGGTGCCCCCGTCCGACCTGTGCGTGCTCAGTACAGATCGGACCGGCAGGACGACCGTGCTGGCGGATGTCTCGGCGTACTTGCAGCCGCGCTGGTCGCCTGACGGCAAGAGTATTGCTTTCTTGGCGGCGCCGGAGAGGCTGCCGCGCCTGTACCTGGTCAACGCGGACGGCACAGGGCTGCGCCCGCTCGCTGATAAGGAGACTCAGACGCAGGGGCAGCCTTGCTGGTCGCCCGATGGCACCAAGATCGCGTCCCTAGGCCTTTACCGGCAGAACTACGGCATCCAGATGTGGAGCGCTACCGGCGCGCATTTGGCGATCGTGGCAGACAATCTCGGCCCCATAGGCGAGATCGCCTGGTCTCCCGACCGCGCCCGGCTGGCGCTCACCTCAAGGAGGCGCGGCAGCGACCTCCTCTGGGTGGCCAGTGCCGACGGATGGGGGCAGACCAACCTGACGCCCAACGCCAACTTCCCGGCGGTGCGGGGCCTGGCGTGGTCTCCCGATGGAACGAGGATAGCCTTTGCCGCGGAGCCGCGGGGCGGCGGGCCCATGGACGTTTACGTGGTTAATGCTGCCGGCGGAGGCTTGAAGAACCTCACGAACGATCCGGCGCAGGACGCGGAGCCGGCCTGGTCGCCTGATGGCAACAGGATAGCGCTCGGGTCGGAACGAGACGGCAACCAGGAAATCTACCTCATCAATGCCGACGGCTCCGGCGTGACCCGCCTTACTCACAGCCCGGCGGCGGACACTCGGCCGCTCTGGTCACCTGACGGTTCCAGGATCCTCTTCTCCTCGCGCCCGGAGAACGCGGAGATCTTCGTGGTTGCGGCCGGCGGGAGCAACAAGACCCGGCTCAGCAAGGCGCCCGCGTGGGACTGGTCGCCCGAGTGGTCTCCGGATGGAACGCGCATGGCGTTTGTCTCCCGCCGCGACGGGAATCTGGAGATCTACTCGATGAAGGCGGACGGCTCGGAGCACACGAACCTGACGCGTAGCCCGGGCGCGGATCATTCCCCTCGCTGGTCGCCGGACGGCAAGAAGATGGCCTTCATCTCCCTGCGGGGGGGGAACCCTGACCTGTGGACTATGAATCCCGACGGCTCGAGCCAGAAGCAGGTCACGCACGACCTCGGACCTGTGTCCGACGCGGCCTGGAGCCCCGACGGAAACAAGTTGGCGTTCGTGGCGCAGCGCCAACGGGATACGCAGATCTACCTCATCAATGCGGACGGCTCCGGCGCCGACGACCTCAGTCGCAATCCCCGACCGGACGAATCGCCTTGCTGGTCGCCCGACGGCAAGAAGATAGCCTTCAGGTCGGTGCGCGGCACCAAGGACGGCATCTACCTGGTCAACGCGGACGGCAGCGGGGGCAGGTACCTGAGCGAAAGCGAGGGCCCGAACGGAGCACCGAACTGGTCCCCGGACGGACGCAGGATTGTGTTCGTGTCCTCGAGAGAAGGCACGCCTCAGATCTACTCCGCAGGCACTGACGGCAAGGGCGACACCAAACTCACCGAGCGAGGCGGGAGCCAGCCAGTGTGGTCTCCGGAGGGGAAGAGCATCGCGTTCGCATCGTACAGAGACGGGAACGCGGAGGTCTACGTGATGACCGCGGGCGGTAGTCGGCAGAGGAACGTGTCTCAGAGCCCGGCGCAGGATGGGCACCCGCGCTGGCGGCCCAGCGCCCAGGGCGCGCGCAAGGGCTAAGTCCCTGCGGCAAGCCCGAGCAGCGCCGGGTCTCTGCCTATCTTCCACCATCCTGAAGAAACACCGACTCTGTATGGCATAGCAATCATTTCCACATATTTTTTCATTTCACTC
>CAZGSV010000037.1:0-27403 GCA_964528605.1 uncultured Armatimonadia bacterium | reverse complement strand
GAGGATGTTCGGCAGCTCCGGCGAGGTGTTGACGTCCCGACCCCGCTCCCCCTCTTCCCACCCGATCTCGCCGCCTCTGCCGTCCACTGCGATACGGATGATTCTGCTCAGCGGATGAGCCTCCCAAGTCTCCCTGAACCCCACGTACCCGCGGAGATAGTCAATCCGCAGACGGCTGGACAGATCCTCGAAGATCCCCGCGCACACATGCCTTCCGTCGGCCGTGCAACTGAGCATCGAATGAAGAAACCCGTCCGGGGCATGCCAGAGCGGCCGCGTCTCTACCGAGTTCAGGTCGAGGGCGGTCACATCCTTGCCATGCCAGAAGTAGGCCTCGGCGCGCGTCGGATTGACACTCGCGGAAAGGAAATGCGTCTGATGCACGCCCTCCTCGTGCTCGAGGTCCGTCAGTTGCGTGATCTCCCCCGTCTCCAGGTCAATGCTGAACAGATTCGTCCGGTTCTCGCGGTCAGAGCCGAACAGCAACCTGCGCCCAGCGTCGTACCACCCCGGGTTCGTGAAGTACAGGTGGTGACTGTGCCCCTTGTAGTCGGTGAGTTGGCGGACAGTCACGCCGCTCTTCGGATCGGCGTACTCTTTCCACTCAGGCGCGAAGACCTCTCCCTTCACCATGCGATTCGCCTCCGTTAGAATCACCGCGCGGCCGCGCCGCAGGCGACCGCCGCCTTCGGCCGGCCCTCAACGTCCAGCAGGCCGAACGTCAGACTCGCTTCGCTCATGTAGTAGTCGCGCCAGACCCACCAGCAGAAGCCGAGCAAATGCTCCTCCCGAGCCACCGACTCCACGCAGTCAAACCACTTCGCCTGCAGCGACTCGAAGTCCGGCGCCGCTTCCTCGCCGCCCAGCATGGCCTGGCTCACGCCGACCTCCCAGAAGAGAATCGGCAGTTGCCGCGGCGCCCGCTCGCGCACCACGCGTATCTCCCTCCGCACCGTGTCCGGCGCAATCTGCTCCACTTTCTCGGGATACGTTCCCTGGCAGATGAAGTCCACTCCAGGCGGCGCCCAGGTCTCCTGCCGCCAGTCGCCGAACCGCCAGGGGTCAACCCGCTGACCTATCACCGCGTCGCTGTCGCCGCCACGGATCGCCCGGACGATCGCCGCGTTCACCTTGTTGCACAGCGCGTTGTGCCATTCGCGGAAGTCAGCCCACTTGACGCCTTCGTACGGGTCGCGCGCCCGGCCCTCGTAGGGGGGGCCAAGCAAGGCAACCGTGGTCTCCACCCATCCGTCAACCGGAAAGAGAACCCCCTCCCAAGACGCGTTGCTCTCGCCCCACCGTTGGTTCCAGTGCTGCAGATCGGGGTTGCGCGCCCGCAGCCATTGCCGCCACACCCTCAGGTTCCCCGCGTCGGCGAACGACCAGGTGTTGATGTTCAGGTGCTGCCAGTCCAGAGGGTCGTAGAGCACGTTGTCATACTCGGCGCAGGTCTCCGCCAGCCTGTGATGGAACTCCAGCATCGCCCGCCAGATCGGCGAATCCTCCGCCGCTATGGCAGGCCAGTCGCGCATAAGGTAGCCGTAGTACGGCCCGTGTTGCCTGCCCCGCGCATCGCCCCAGGCGGGGTTGTAGTTGGCCCCAACTCCTTCAGGCGCCCTCGCCGTTCCGGTCCACAGTACCGCCAGCATCCCCGCTGCGCTAAGGCGGCGCAGGGCCCAACGTAGATCCGCCAACGCGCGCTCGTTCCACTCCGACCTGCCCGTCGTGGGATCAACGCGCGAAACGAAAGACCCCCAGTTGACCTGGAACGCGAAAGTGTTGAACCCGCAGTCCCTTGCGCGCGCGAGGTCCCGGAGCAGCCCGCCGCGGGTCCATTCTTCCCAGAAGTACTGGTGGTAGGCTCGCGGCTGATAGTACATCGCGCCGCCCACAGAGACGGGCCTCCCGCGGAAGACCACCCGGCCTCCCTCGATGCTGGCCGCTGCGCCCACTCCCCGCCCCGCCACGAGCAGCATGGCAGCAAAGGTGACCGCACACGCAACGGCCCAGTACCTGCGCGCAACCAGACCGGACGGCAAAGCCATGCTCATGTCTCCCGTGCGGGACTCGGAGTAGACGCCTCGTCCAACCGCTGACGGACGCCGGTATTGTGCACGGCGTGGCGCCGTCCGCCAAGGGTGCGCCGAGGTGCCAGTGCTCTTCCCCCACTGCCCCCTTGCGCGAACGGCCTACGAGGCGCTATTCAGAGGTGCAGCAAAGGCCGCCTGCGCGGCCATAAAGGGAATACTAGGCCAGATGACAGTAGCAGCCGCCTCGACCACCTACCAGCCTTCTCCGCGCATTGAGCGCCTGCGAGAACGCGCCCTGGCAGAGGGCCCGGAGACCTTCTGGGGCCGCTGGTACCGCGCCTACTACTACCTCGAAGGCTGGATGGCCGCGACCGGCAAGCCTCTGGCCTTGCGCAACGCTGAGGCTTTCGCCAACGTCATCGAGAACATGCCGGTGCGCATGACGCCGGGTGAGTTGCTCGTCGGCGAGCACGCCGTGGGGAACGATCCCCCCTTCCATTTCTTCGGCGGCCCCTCGCCTGAGTTCCGCGAGGAGATTGCCGCCAGCCCGCTGCCGGACGATCACAAAGCGCAACTCATCGCCTGGCTTGAAGGCGAGCCGTTCCGTTTCGTAACCCTCGGCGCCGCCGCCCCTCCGCCTCAGGAACTCGAGATCGCGCAGAGCCACGGGGCGCTCGAAATCTGGGGCACCGACCTCAACCACAGCATCCGCGGGTACGAGAAGGTCCTGCGTCTCGGGTTCTCAGGGCTCCGCGCGGAGGTCGAGGCGGCACTTGCCTCTCTCGATCCCGCGGAGCCGGACGCGGCCGTGCGCTGGACCAACCTGCTCGGCTGGCTGGGCCTATGCGACGCCGCGACCACGCTGGGCGCGCGCCACGCGCAGGGCGCTCGCGATCTCGCCGCCGAGTGCGAGGACGCGGAGCAGCGCCGCGAGTGGGAAGAGATCGCCGCCGTCTGCGACCGCGTGCCCACGCACCCGGCGCGCACCTTCCGTGAGGCCCTGCAGGCCCTTTGGTTCGCCCACATGATCACCGCCTGGGAGGACGGCATCAACGCCAACGGTATCGGCCGCATAGACCAGTTCCTCCGGCCCTACTACGAGCACGACCTGGCCGACGGCCGCCTCAGCAGGGACCAGGGCGCGGAGCTGCTCGCCGCCCTCTGGTGCAAACTCTACCTCTCCTACGACGTGCAGCAGATGATGATCGGCGGCCAGACGCGCGATGGCCAGGACGCCACCAACCCGCTTAGTTACCTAGTGCTCGATGTGACCGAGGGTCTCGGGTTCGTGCGCTGCCTGTCCGCGCGCCTTCACCGGCGCACCCCGCGCGCGTTCGTCTCCCGCTGCGTGGACCTGGTCTCCCGCGGAGGCGGCATCCCCTTCTTCTTCAACGACGAAGCGCTCATCCCGGCCCTTACCTCCAAAGGCATCCCCCTAGAGGACGCCCGCGACTACGCTGCCATCGGCTGTGTCGAGATCACCATTCCGGGCAAGGCTAATCCCCACGCCGTCAGCAACTGGATCAACCTGGCCAAGTGCCTGGAACTCGCCCTCAATGACGGCTGCGATCTTCTCGACGGTGCGCAGGTCGGCCCCACGACGCGAACTCTCGCCGACCACGGCACCCTGGACGACCTCCTCGCCGCCTTCGACGAGCAACTCCAATACTTCGCCAAGTGGGCCGTCTACGGCTCGAACGCCGCCGAACTGGCCCACCGCTCCCAGTACCGCCTTCCCTACCTGTCCCTCCTCACCGACGACTGCGTTTCCCGCGGCCTGGACATCATTCAAGGGGGGGCGCGCTACAACTACCACTCCACTGCCGCCATGGGCATCCCCAACGCCGCCGACTCGCTCGCGGCCCTCGAGTCGGCGGCCTTCACCGAAGAGCGCGTGACTCGCGAAGAGATGCTCCAGGCGCTGCGCACCAACTTCGCGGGGCGTGAGGACCTGCGCCTATACCTTCGCAACCGCCTCCCCAAGTACTGCAACGACCATGCCCTCCCCGACAGGTACGCCGCGCGGCTCGCTCGCCGCTACTGCGAGATAATGGACGAGTATCGAACGCCCACCAGCGGTCGCTACCATGTCCACCTCTTCACCTTCACCCTCATGCTCAAGCACGGGAAACTCACCGGCGCTTCGCCCGAGGGCAGGCTGGCCGGCGAGCCGCTCGCGTACAGCGTGTCTCCGGCTCAGGGCCGCGATCACGAAGGGCTTACGGCGGTCATCAACTCCCTGGCCGCGCTCCCGCATCATCTAGTAGCCGCCAGTAGTTCCGCGATCCTGGAGGCCGACCCCACCGTTTTCCAGGGCGACGGCCGCGAGGCCTTCGTGGACCTGCTCATCGCCGCCATCCACAAAGGTGTCGGCCAGATGCAGTGGAACGTGGTCAGCGTCGAGGCCCTCCGCGCCGCCCAGCAAGACCCGGAACGCTATCGCAATCTGTGCGTCCGCGTTTCCGGTTTCAGTCAGCAGTTCGTCCTGCTCGACCGTGAAATGCAGGAGCACATCGTCGCGCGCACCAAGCACCGCCGCTGAGTCCGCCCGCCGCCAGCGACCCACATGCGCCTGGACAAAGACAACCTGCTCGCGCTTCAAGCAGACCCCTCCACCCTTGAGGGCATAGTCTTCAACGTCCAGCGCTTCTCCTTGCACGACGGCCCCGGCATCCGCACTACCGTCTTTCTTAAGGGCTGCCCTTTGCGCTGCGAGTGGTGCCACAACCCCGAGGGCATAGATCCCTTCCCGCAGGTTCGCCTCACCTCGAGCCTCTGCACCCTTTGCGGCCACTGCGTCGCGGCGTGCATTCGGGGCGGCCACGAGATCACCCCGGAGGGCAAGCACCTACTCCACATCGAGCGCTGCGAAAGGTGCGGCAGGTGCGCGGAGGCGTGCCCCAGCGCCGCACTGGAGATGGCGGGCAGGCTCATGTCCGTTGACGAAATTGTGCAGGTGGCGCGCCGCGACAAGGATTTCTACGAGCAATCGGGAGGCGGGATCACGCTCTCCGGCGGTGAGCCCCTCTTCCAGCCGACCTTCTCCTGGGTGCTCCTGAGAGAGGCCAAGCGCCACGGCCTCCACACCGCCCTCGACACCTCCGCCTTCACCCAGTGGGCCATACTCGACCTCATCGCCCCCAGCGTTGACCTCTTCCTTGTGGACCTCAAGCACACCGACAGCGCCCGCCACAAGGCACTCACCGGCGTCTCGAACAAGCGCATCCTGGCCAACATCCGCGGCCTGGCCGAAGCCGGCTTCCCCCTTGTCATACGGGTCCCGTGGGTGCCGGGCCGCAACACCGACGAACAGTTCCTGGAGGGCCTCCGGGCCCTAGTCTTGTCCTTGAGCCCGCTCCCTCCGGTCGAGTTTCTGCCCTACCATCGCCTAGGCAGAGGCAAGCGGGCCGCCTTGGGCCATGCGCCCGCCCCGCTCGACGACACCCCGGCGGCCACCCCGGACGACCTCCTGCCGTGGCTTGAGCGCCTCCAGGCCGCAGGCATCACCGCCAGCATCGTCTAGCCCCCCACCCGCAGGCCCCACAGGCGCCTGCTGCTAGCCCGCTCCCGCCCGGCATCCCGTCCTATCCAGCCCGCCCGGAGGCTTGCGCAAGGGGCGGTTGTTCTGATAGTCTATCTGGTTGCAGGACAATGCCTATCTCGAACAAAGGTGAATACGCAGCCAGAGCCATGCTCCACCTCGCCCTGGCCTACGGCGGTGGGGCTCCCGTTAAGACCGGAGAGATTGCCCAGCGCCAGCGCATCCCCAGGAAGTACCTGGAGCAGATCCTGCTCGTCTTCAAGAAGGTGGGTTTCGTCAAGAGCAAGCCGGGAACCAACGGGGGCTACCTGCTCGGCAAGCCACCGAAAGAGATCACCATGGCGGATGTCATCCGTGCCGTGGACGGCCCGCTGGCCCCGGTGCGGTGCGTGAGTATGACCGCCTATGCCCCTTGCACATCCGCGGTCGAGGCCACCTGTGCCTTGCGCACAGTCTGGAAACAGGCCCGCGACGCGATGGTCGGAGTTCTGGAGGAAACTACCCTGGAGGAGGTCGCTCAACGAGCCCGGCATTTGGCCCAGGCCTCTGCGGTGCCGATGTACTACATTTGAGACGGGACGCGCCCGCAATCACCCAAGCCCACAGACCGTGTGTCCCGCAGACTCGACAGGCCTCCAAAAGCGCAGGAGAGGAACGAGAAAGCCTATGAGAAAGCCGCTCGGCGCAACACTGCCGCTCACCCTAGCGCTGCTCGCCCTCGCCGCCGCTGGCACCCCGGTGCTGGTGGTCGGCTGTCGCAGCGCCCCCACCACCCCCCACCCCACCTCCGAGTTGACCGGCAACATTCGCGTCTCCGGCGCCTGGGCGCTCTATCCCATGATGGTCAAGTGGGCCGAGGAGTTCCGCAGGATCCACCCCAAGGTCCGCATTGACGTTTCCGCCGGTGGCGCAGGCAAAGGCGCAGCGGACGCGCTCGGTGGCCTGGTAGACATCGGTATGGTCTCGCGAGACATCCACCCCAATGAGATCACGAAGGGCGGGTTCGGCGTCGCCGTCGTCAGAGATGCGGTCCTCCCGGTCGCCAGCGCCGCCAACCCGGTCGCTTCCGATCTGGCCACGCGCGGCGTCAAACGCGAGACTTTCACGGCGCTCTTCGTACAGGGCAAGCGCCTGACCTGGGGCGATGTCGTCGGCGAGCCCGGTATCAAGGACAAGGTCAACGTCTACACGCGCTCTGACGCCTGCGGCGCCGCCGAAACCTGGGCCAAGTACCTAGGCGCCAGCCAAGAGGACCTCCAGGGCGTCGGCGTCTACGGCGACCCGGGGCTTGCGGAGACAGTCAAGAAGGACCCTCTCGGCATCGGCTACAATAACCTCAACTACGCCTACGACCCCAAGACCAACAAACCCGTGCAGGGCCTTTGGGTCGTCCCCATTGACATCAACGCCAACGGCACGCTCGATCCCAGCGAGAACCTCTATGCCAGCAGGACCGAGGTCAAGCGCGCCATCGCCAACGGAATCTACCCCTCGCCACCCGCCAGAGACCTCAACCTGCTCACCAAGGGCAAGCCCTCCGGCCTCACTCGTGACTTCATCACCTGGATTCTCACCGACGGCCAGAAATTCGTGGACGAAGCGGGCTACATAGAACTGCCGGCGGCAGCCCTTGCCCGGAGTAGCGGCGCGCTCAAGTAGGCCGAGAATCCCCTTGTAGGCTCAGCGACGACGCCAGACACCACCACACCAACGCTCACTCCCTTGCTCTCGCGCAGAAACCTGAAGGACCGAATCGCCGCCGCAGGCGCCGCGCTGGTCGCCGCGCTGCCGCCGCTTCTCGTGCTCGCGCTCGCCGCGGCGCTGCTGCGGAAGTCCTGGCCGATCCTCGCCAGCAGGCCTCTGGCCGCGCTTCTCTTCTCCTCCTCATGGCATCCCCAGCAAGGCCAGTTCGGCTTCTACCCCTTCATCGTGGGCACCTTGTGGGTCACCGCCCTCGCCATGGCTTTCACGATCCCCATCTGCCTGCTCACCGCCATCTACCTGTCCGAATACGCGTCTGCGCGCGTCCGCGCCGCAGCCAAGCCGGTGACCGACCTCCTCGCCGGCATACCCCCCGTCGTTTACGGGCTGTGGGGTGTGCTGGCGGTGGTGCCGCTCGTCAGCGGGGTCGGCGCCGCCACCGGCAGGGCCACAACCGGCTACGCCGTCCTCAGCGGGGCCGTGGTCCTCGCCATCATGGTCTCGCCCATCATTATCTCCGTCTGCGTTGAGGTCATGGCCGCTGTGCCCCCCGAAGCCCGCGACGCCTCCCTGTCTCTGGGCGCCACCAGGTGGGAGACGGTTAAGCACGTGGTCCTCCGCCGCGTCGCCTCCGGCATCGTGGCCGCGGTCGTCCTTGGTTTCTCGCGCGCCTTCGGGGAAACGATGGCGGTCCTTATGGTGGTCGGCAACGTGCCCAAGCCACCGCACTCTGTCTTCGATGCCGCTTATCCACTCCCCGCCCTCATCGCCAACAACTATGGCGAGATGATGAGCATTCCCCTGTATGATTCGGCGCTGCTTCTCGCGGCGCTCATCCTTCTGGTCATAGTCCTGGCCTTCAACGTTGCCGCGACCCTAGTGCTCCGCCGCGTGGAAGGAAGGACGGCTTAGTTGAGGCTCAGGCGCGCTGAAGAGCTCTTCGCCAAGTTTCTCATGGCCCTTTCCGGCCTGCTGCTCATAGGCAGTCTGGCGGCCATCGTCGCCATCGTCCTCATTCGCGGCGCCGGGGCCCTGAACCTCGCAATGATCACCCAGGTGCCCAAGGGCGGCTACTATCTGGGCAAAGAAGGCGGCGTGCTCAACGCCATCACCGGCTCCTTCTGCCTCGCCCTGGGCGCCTCCGCTACCTCGCTGATCCTCAGCGTTCCCATCGTGTTCTACCTACAGGCCGATTACGGCCGCAACTCCACGCTGGCGCGCCTGCTGCGCCTCTCGCTCGACATACTGTGGGGCATCCCCTCCATTGTCTACGGTGCCTTCGGCTTCGTGATCATGCTCTACCTCGGGCTGCGGGCCTCCCTCCTCGGTGGCATTATCGCCCTCACGCTGGTCGAACTCCCGATCATGGCCCGGGCCATGGACGAAGTCGTCAGAATGGTCCCCTTGGAGTTGAGGGAGGCCTCCTACGCCCTGGGCGCCACGCGTTTCGAGACCACCGCGAAGGTTGTTTGGCGCCAGGCTTTGCCCGGAATCATCACCGCCGTCCTCCTCGCCTTCGGCCGCGGCATCGGCGACGCCGCCTCCGTCCTCTTCACCGCCGGCTACACCGACAACTTGCCCACCTCGCTGATGGATCCCGTGGCCTCACTTCCTTTGGCCGTCTTCTTCCAACTGGGCACGCCCTATCCCGAAGTGCAGCAGAGAGCCTACGCCTCGGGCGCCATCCTGCTCGCCATCGTCGCCCTGGTAAGCATCGTCTCCCGCTTGCTCGCGCGGAAGTTCGAACGTTATGTGTCCCACTGAAGCAGGGAGGAACCCCTGATGCCCCACATCAGCATCCGCAACCTCAACGTCTCCTACGACGATCACCAGGTGCTCAGGGACATTACTGTGGACATCCCGGATGCGCAGATAACCGCCATCATCGGCCCCTCCGGCTGCGGCAAGACCACGCTACTCCGCTGCTGCAATCGCCTGATTGACCTCACCGACGGGGCTCGCGTCTCGGGACAAGTCCTGATAGACGGCGCCGACATCTTCGCCCCCGGCGTGGACATCACCCAGTTGCGCAAGAAGATGGGGCATCTTGCTCAGAAGCCCTATCCGCTCCCCATGTCCATCTATGACAACGTCGCTTACGGCCCGCGCATCCACGGCACCAGAGACCGGAGAGAGACCGACCGCATCGTCGAACGCTGCCTGAAGGCCACGAGCCTCTGGGAGGAAGTGAAAGGACGCCTCCACGCGCCAGCCTCCCGCCTATCCCTCGGTCAGCAGCAGCGCCTCTGCCTGGCCCGCGCCCTCGCCGTGGAGCCTGAAGTCCTGCTCTGCGATGAGCCCACCTCCGCCCTCGACCCCATCTCCGCCCAGCAAGTCGAGAAGCGCCTGACGGCACTGAAGAGCAACTACGCCGTCGTGATTGTCACCCACATTCTGCGTCAGGCCAAACGCCTCGCCGACTACGTCGCGTTCCTCTACCTGGGTGAACTGGTGGAGCACGGGCCCGCCGCCCAGGTCCTCACTGCCCCCCGCGACGACCGCACGCGCGCGTACCTCGCCGGCGAGGTCAGTTGATCGCCCCGCAGCCAGCACGCAACACTACAGCCGCGCCTCCGAGACACGCCTCCGGCCTGACCCTCTCACCCGCGGCGTAACCGGACCGCGCGCAAGCCTTATCCATTCTCATCTTGACGTCGTTGCCGTCGGTCGCTATCTTGGCACTCGATTCGGCTCGATATTCAGGGGGCGTGGCGATGAAGTGTCGGAAATGGGCTCCTCTGCTGCTGGCATTCGTTCTGGCGATGCAGCCGTGCCAGGCAGCGGACGCCTCGCCGGCCGTTGACCCGCGCCAGGGGCAATGCCAGGCGGTTGCGGGCGGGGTCGTGTTCGACATCGTGCGCGTGCGCCTGGGGAGCACGCAGGCGCCACAGATGATGCCCCCGAGGCCTGACGTGGCAGAGCGCATGCGCGCCACCGGCGTCCTGGCCCAGTACGCCTCGACTTTCGCGGCCGCCCGTGCCGCCGGCATGGACCGACCAGGGCCGCTCCGCGCCCCACTTACCGGCGTCGCCAGGGCCCTCGTCCTGCTGGTTGACTTCAGCGACAACACGGGGGGCACCCCGCGCTCCCACTACGCCGATATGCTCTTCTCTTCGGGCACCTACCTCACCGGGTCCATGCGCGACTTCTACGCCGAGAACTCCTACGCCACGCTCGACCTCCAGGGCGACGTGGGAGCCCCGGCGAGCGGTGACTGGTTCCGCGCCCCTCAAACCTATGCTTACTATGCCTACAACCAGTTCGGGTGGGGCCCATACCCTCACAACTCTCAACGGCTGACCGAAGACATCGTCCTGGCCGCGGACCCATACGTTGACTTCTCGGTCTACGACTTCAACAAGGACGGCTACGTGGACGCCCTCTTCATCGTCCACGCCGGCCCCGGAGGAGAGTCCACCGGCGACCGGAACGACATCTGGTCCCACGCCTGGGGCACCAGTTACTCCGTTCCTGTGGACGGGGTCCACGTCAGCCCGTACTCCATCGAGCCTGAGGACGGCGCCGTCGGCGTTTTCTGTCACGAAGTGGGCCACACCTTCGGCCTGCCCGACCTCTACGACTACGACTACGACTCGGCCGGTGTCGGCATGTGGACCCTTATGGCCGGCGGCTCCTGGAAAGGCGGGCCATACTACGACGGCACCAGGCCCTCACACCTCGACGCCTGGTGCAAGTCGCAACTGGGCTGGATAACTCCGGAGGCCCCCAGCAGCAACATCATCAGCGCCTCCATCCCTCAGGTGGAGACGAACT
Source organism: uncultured Armatimonadia bacterium (assembly GCA_964528605.1). GTDB lineage: Bacteria > Armatimonadota > Zipacnadia > CAZGSV01 > CAZGSV01 > CAZGSV01. The sequence continues at coordinate 16,357 of CAZGSV010000037.1, read as the reverse complement.
CCGCTGCGTATAGGCTCTGGACCAACGGCGCCACCGGCCCCCAGTACTTCATGGTCGAGAACCGGCAGGGGGCGGGCTTCGACGCCGGCCTGCCGGGCTATGGGCTGCTCATCTACCACATTGACGAGACCCAGCCGAACAACGACGACCAGAACCACTACATGGTCGCCGTCGAGCAGGCGGACGCCAAGCTTGACCTAGAGAATAACGCGAATGACGGCGATGCGGGTGACCCCTGGCCCGGCAGCACCAACAAGAGAACCTTCGACGTCAACACCACTCCCAACACCAGGTCCTACGCCGCGACGGACACCCAGGTCGGAGTCAAGACCATCAGCAACTCCGGTCAGACCATGACCGCCGATCTATACGTCACCAACCCTAGCGCCCCCCGCGTCACCGTGCTCTCCCCCAACGGTGGCGAGTCTTGGAGCGGGAGCCACGAGATCCGCTGGAGCGCCACCGACGCCAGCGGCGGAACCGCCGGCATCACCATTGACCTCTACTACAGCAACACCCCAGGCGGCGCCTGGACCTCCATCGCCAGCGGCCAGGCCAACGACGGCACCTATACCTGGAACACCGCTCAGGTCACGGACGGCAAGCAGTACCTGGTCCGGGTCGTCGCCAGGGCCGCCGGCCTCACCGGGGAAGACCGCTCCGACGCCGTGTTCGACGTGGACAACACGCCCCCCTATACCTCCGGACGTAGCCCGGGCAAGGGCGCCACCGACGTGCCCGCCTGGACGAGCATCTACGCCGAGGTGAACGACGCCCTCCAAGGCGTGGCGCGCGCGAGCATCGTGATGACCGTGCAAGGCGTCAACGTGACGGCCCTGTGCACTATCACCCCGATCCAGGGCGGGTACTCGGTCCTCTACGACCCTCCACAGGACTTCACGCCCGGCCAGCAGGTCAGCGTCACTCTAGACGCCAGCGACAAAGCCGACGCGCCCAACAAGATGGCGCAGGACGCCTACTCCTTCACCATCGGAACCCGCCCGCAAGTTAGGGTCATCTCCCCCAACGGCGGTGAATCCTGGGGAGGCCCGCATGAGATTCTGTGGACCGCCGCCGACGCCACCGGCGATCCCACGGGCATCACCATAGACCTCTACTACCGCACCTCCCCAAGCGCGCCCTGGGTCCTCATCACCAGCGGAGAGGCCAACGACGGGACGTACAGCTGGGAGACGACGCCCCTGCCCGACGGCAACCAGTATTCCGTCAGGGTCGTTGGCACCAAGGGGGGGCTCACCGGCGAGGACCAATCGGACGGGGTCTTCGACCTGGACAACACGCCTCCCTATACCGCCAATCACGCGCCGGCCAAAGGCGCCACCAAGGTGTCCCCCTCGACCAACATCTACGTCGAGGTCAAGGACGCGCTGCAGGGAGTGTCGCAGCAGAGCATTCATCTGACCGTTGAGGGAGTGGACGTCACCGCGGAGTCCTCTGTCACTCCCGTCCAAGGCGGCTACGCCATCACTTACGACCCGCCGCAGGACTTCGCGCCTGACCAGGTGGTAGATGTCACCGTTGATGCGGCCGACCGCGCCGATTCTCCCAATGTCATGCCCCAAGACGCCTACTCCTTCACCATCGGCATCCCCCCTCAAGTGACGCTCATCGCCCCCAACGGAGCCGAGGTGTGGGGAGGCGTCCGTGAGATCCGTTGGTTCGCCACCGACGCCGACAGTGAGCCCAGCACCCTCGTCATAGACATCTACTGCGACCCCAAAGGCACCGGCGCCTGGACGCCGCTCGCCACCGGAGAGGCCAACGACGGGACTTACACCTGGGACACCACTGCCCTCCCGGATGGCATCCAATACCTCATCCAGGTTGTCGCCACGGACGCCGACGGCTTCCGGGCAGTGGACCAGTCAGACGCCGCCTTCGAGATAGACAACACTGCTCCCACCTCGCACGTTTCCCCTCTCAACCGCTACACGATTACCTTAGAGGTCGCGCTCACCTGGGGCCCCGATGAAGGCGTCACCGACATCGGCACTTACACCATTCAGGTGTACGACGAGAACGCGGCGACGCCCGCCTGGCAAGACATCCCCACTCTCACCGAGGTCACGCTTACCTCGGGCACCTTCACCGCCCAAGAAGGCCGCACTTACCACTTCCGCTCCCGCGCGACTGACCAGGCCGGCAACCAGGAGACCGACCTTCCAGCCCAAGGTGACACCAAGACCACCGTTGACACCATAGCTCCCACGCTGCTCAAGGCCGACGACGAAGGGAGCGCCGCCGCCTGCCTCGAGTTCAGCAAGGCGCTCGACAAGGCCACGGCCGAACAGCCTGCGGGCTACCAAGTGACGCCCGACCTGGCGGTCACCGCCGCCGCGCAGGAGGCGGACAACCCCAAGCGCGTCCATCTCACCTTTGCACGCTCGCAGGCCTTCCTTACCGACTACATTGTCACCGTCTCCGGCGTCACCGACGTGGCCGGCAATCCCGTCCAGGCCGAGCACAACCAGGCCACCTGGCAGCGCGAGTTGCCTCACACCTTCCTGCCCGGCCGGTGGATGATCACCGTCCCCGTACTGCTGGACGGCAGCCACTCCCCCGCAGTGCTCCAGGCGAACAGCCTCGCCCGCTGGAAGCCGGACGAGGCGCGCTATGTCGCGGATGCAGGCGACCCATGGCTCAACCTCGGCCCCGGCTGCAGCCTGTGGGCGCGCTGGGACGCGCTGGTCAACCCCTCCTTCGCCGGGCACGCTCCCCCTGCCACCGAGCCCTTCCAGATGCAGGTGGTCGCCGGCTGGAACCAGATAGGCAACCCGTACCACTGGGCAGCCCTGCCCTGGAGCACCCTGCAGCAGGCCAACGCGGCTCTCCTGGGGGAATGCGGCTGGGCCTGGACCGGCTCCGGCTATGTCCTGCTATACGCGGATCCGAGCTTCGGCGCCCAGACGCAACTGGAGCCCTGGCAAGGCTACTGGCTGTGGGCCGCGCAGAACGGCACCATCACGGTGCCCTTGCCACCCGCGCAGGCGCCTGACACGAGCGCCCAGCCTGAAGAAACCACGCGCGCCCTCGAGCAGGGAGGATGGTACGTCCGGCTGGTGGCCCAGGCTGGGGCGCTCACCGACTCCTTCAACGTTCTCGGCGTCACCACACGCGGCCGCGACCAAGGCGGGCTCCGCGTCGCCGAACCGCCTGCTACCGACGCCTCGTCCTTCCTGACCCTCTACTTCCTGTCCCCGACCGGACAAGGCCGCGACGCCGTGGACCTCCGCTCGCCGTTCGCCGGCACCAAGACCTGGGAGTTCGTGGTCGAGACGGATCTCCCGGACACCGACGTAACCCTAACCTGGCCGAACCTGGTGGGCGTTCCGCGCGACCTCGATCTCGTGCTCATAGATGGGGACACCGGCGCCATGCGGCATATGCGCACCACCACTTCGTACCCCTTCCGCTCGCCGGCGCAGGGCGGCGCTCGGCGATTCAGGATCGCCGCCGGCAACGCTGCGGGCCCGGGCTTGGTCGTAACCGCTCTCACCGCCACTCGCACCCGCGGCGGCACGGTCGCCATCTCTTGCGCCCTCAGCCGCGCGGCCGCCGTGGAGGTCACAGTCTACACGCTCGCCGGCGAGGTGGCCGCGAGGCCCGTTGAGAAGGCGCAGGCCGCCGCCGGAACCAACACGTTCTATTGGGACTCGCGGGGCGCTGGAGACACACTCCTGCCTCCGGGCCTCTACCTGTGTGAGCTCAGGGCATACGCGGAGGACGGGCAGGTCGCGCGCGCCGTCCGCACCTTCCAACTCAGCCGCTAAGGGCGAGTCATGACAGCCCAGGGAGGAGAACGCAAGATGAGAACCCTCAAGCGCGTTCTGCTGGGATCGCTGCTCTTGCTCATCGGGTTGGGCTCTCCCTTGGCCAGCCTCGGCAGGGGAGCGCCCACGATCGACCCGGCCGGGCTGGAGACCATTCCCTCCGAACTCCCCTTCACCGGCGGCTCGGTTGCCGTGCGCGCCGAGATTGACCCGGCCACGGTGAGTTCCGGCGGGTGCGGCTGCTCCTCGGACTCCGCAGTGCCCGTTGTCCAGGCCTGGCTGACGGTCAACCCCGCAGTCATTGGCCCGACGGACATGACGCTCACTCAGGGCAATGTGTGGGAGACGCAGATCTCCCTCCCCGGTAACTCCACCACCAAGGACATCCAGTACGTGTTCACCGTGCGCGCCACGGACGACGATGGCATGGCGGCGGACCCGGTGTGGGTGTCCTTCTACGTGCGCGCCTCGGGCTCCCCACCGGAGGAGCCGCTGTAGCCTAGCCCCCGAACGGCGCCGCCGGATCGCCGCTTGGCGTCGCGGCGCATAGCCTGTTCTCAGGCCTGCGTTGCGCTCGGGCCTGGTCGCACCGCGCCCCGGGTCCGCGGCCCACTTGACCGCCCACACGGTAACGCGCTTTTCTCCACCCATTGCGTTGGCTCTAGCCCCGCACTCCTGAGCATGCGAGGTAATGATGGCAGACACCGTGATCGCAACACTCGGCGACTCCGTGACCTACGCCCTCCGCCAAGGCATATCCGAGACGCAAACCTACTCCTACTTGCTGGAATCCGAGTTGCGCGCCCAAGGCCTCGCCGTGAAGGTCATCAAGTGCGGCCTCGGCGGCGAGACCACGGCGGGTGCCCTCGCCCGGCTCGACCAGATCCTGGCTCTCGGGCCGAACTGCCTAACCGTGATGTACGGCCTGAACGATGCCGCGTTCCCCCCAGACGCCGCGGAGCCCCGCGTGCCGCTCGGCGAGTACGCCGACAACCTCAAGAGCATCATCGCTCGCGTGCGCGCCGCCGGCTCCCAGCCCGTCCTCATGACGCCCAATCCCTATGTCGCCGTCGGCGCCTTCAGAGAAGCGGTCGCCAGCCACCCCCCCTACAACACCAGCCCGAGCGTCAACTTCATGCTCATTCACTACGCCAACGCACTGAAAGAGGTGAGCGCGGTCGAGCGCGTTCCCGTGGTTGACATCTTCAGCGAGTTCGCCTCTTTGGCAATCTCCGGTGTCTCGCTGGAAGAGCGCATACCGGACGGCGTCCACCCCGACGCCCTGGGCCATCGCATCATCGCCAGGGCGCTCACCCGCTACTTCGCCCACGGACTCAAATGACGAGTGACGCGGCGCCCCGCTTGGGCCCCCAATGCCCCCGCATTAGCGGAGTTGCTCAGATGAACAGGAGTACCGCCAAGTGATTCTCGTCTGCGACGAAAACAACGACCTCTACCGAACACTGGCCGAGCAGCGGTACACCCTCCGCCGCCTCGACAGCCCCAGCGACGGCCTTGCCTTTGCTCTCCCGGGTTCGGCCCTGCTGATCCTCGCCGACGGCTACCCGCGCCCTGGCCCAGCGATTGACGCCGACTTCCTTGCGGCTGCCGCGGCGAAGGACCTCCGCCTGCTCATCGAGTATCCGTCGTCTCTGCCCGGACTGGCTCTGGGCGAGCCCACTCTCGCCCGCTGGGAGCGTGTCGTTGTCGCTTCTGACTTCTTCGCGCCGGCGCTCGAAAAGCACGCTATACTGGCCATGCACGGGTGCTGGTTCACTGCGGCCCGGGCCGCATCGCCCCATCTCGTGCTGGCCCGCGTCGCAGGCTACCGTGAAGCCGTGTACGGCCTCCCGGACGACACCCATCCCATCTTGTTCGAACTTCCCAGCCAGAATGCTCTTATCGCCACCAGCAAACTCAGCCAGTTCATCACCGCCCGCTACGCCCCCAAGCCTGCCTGGCAAGCCCTCTGGCACGCGATACTCCGCTGGCTGGCGCCCATGGAGGACCTACCCCCACTCGACTGGGCCCCCACGGTTGGGATCTACGCCTCTCCCGGCGACCGACTGCCCGCCGACGCCGAGGGCCAGGCCTTCGACCGCTCGGTCAAGTGGTTCCGCGACAACGTTGTCTTCAACATAGGCTCCACGAAGGGGGCCACCGAGGGCTTCCAATCCGCCATTGACCACGAAGGCCGGCAGATGCGCCTCACCGTCAACCGCGCCGATTGCATGGCTGAGACCGCCATGGTCTTCGCGCACGACTGGGCCGCGGGCGCCAATCCCGCCAGTCGTCGCATCGCCGCGGAGATACTCGACACCGTGTGGCTCTCCGGCGACTACTACCAGTCCGACCCCGAGAGCCCCGTCTACGGCCTCGTCAACTGGATGCAGAAGCATCCCGTTTTCTATGGCGATGACAACGCCCGCGTCATGTTGCCGACGCTGGCAGCCGCGCGACTCCTGAATAGTGATCGCTGGGACGAGCGCGTGTTCCGCTGTCTCCTGGCCCATCTGCGCACCGCCGGCCCCTTGGGCTTCCGTAAGGCTCGTTTCGACTACCCGCAGGACTTCACCGAGGGCCGCGGTTGGCAGCACTACCGCGACGCCGAGGTCATCCACTACGCCCCACACTATCAGGCCTACCTGTGGGCTGGCTTTCTGTGGGCGTACGCGCTCACCGGCTATGAGCCCTTCCTCGCGAAAGCCAGGAATGCGATTCGAATGACCGTGGAGGCGTTCCCCAAGTGGTCTTGGACCAACGGCCTCACCCAAGAGATGGCGCGCATGCTCCTGCCTCTCGCCTTTCTCGTGCGCGTCGAGGACACTCTCGAGCACCGCTTCTGGCTCGACCGCATCGCCGCTGAACTCCTCGCGGACATGCAGCCCTCGGGCGCCATTTACGAGCGCCTCGGGGCGCTCGAAGACGGCGCCTACCCCTCTCCGCGCTCCAACGAGGACTACGGCACCACCGAGGCCTCCCTCATTCAGGAGAACGGCGACCCCGCCTGCGACCTGCTCTACACTACCAACTTCGCTTTCCTTGGGCTGCACGAGGCCGCCGCGGCCACCGGCGACACCAAACTCAAGGAGGCGGAGCACCGTCTCGCCGAGTTCCTCTGCCGCATCCAAGTTCGCTCAACAGCCCACCCCTACCTCGACGGCGCCTGGATGCGCGCCTTCGACGACCAACTGTGGGAACACTGGGGCTCCTCCGCCGACCTGGGCTGGGGCGCCTGGTCCGTCGAATCGGGCTGGACCAACACCTGGATAGCCTCCGTGCTCGCCATGCGCGAGCGCGGCGATACGCTTTTTGACCCAACGCTGGCGGACCGCCTCAGGCCTTTGCTGCGGACGCTGCTGGAAGAGATGTGCCCCTAAGGAGGGACCATGCGCCTCGACAATCCCGCCTCACTCCGGGCGCAGTACCTCGCCGCCCTGCGCGACGACGTCATCCCCTTCTGGGTGCGCCATTCCCCCGACCGCGAGTGCGGCGGCTACTTCACCTGCCTCAATCGCGACGGCAGCGTCTTCGACACCGACAAGTTCGTCTGGCTGCAAGCGCGGCAGGTCTGGATGTTCTCCAAGTTTTTCAACGCCCTCGAGCCGCGGCCCGAGTTCCTCGAGACAGCCACGCTGGGTGCCCGCTTCCTCGCGGACCACGGCCGCGACCCCAAGGGTGACTGGTACTTCGCCCTCGACCGGCGCGGCACTCCGCTGCTCCAGCCCTACAGCATCTTCTCCGATTGCTTCGCCGCCATGGCCTTTGCCGAATACGGCCGCGCCAGTGGCGAGGCCTGGGCGGCCGATCTCGCCATTCAAACCTTCGAGCGCATCCTCGCCCGTTGGGACAACCCCAAGGGCCCCTACAACAAGATCGTCCCCGGCAGCCGTCCCATGCTCTCTATGACGCTGCCGATGATTGCCATCAACCTGGCCCAGGAACTGGGTGCGGCCATCCCCGACTATCCCGTGCAGCAGGTGGTCAGGGAGAACCTCTCCTTGATCATGACCAAGTTCGTTGATCGCAAGGCCCGCCTCATCTTCGAGAACGTCGCCCCTGACGGCACTCACCCCGACACCTTCGACGGCCGCCTCATTGACCCCGGCCACGGCATCGAGTGCATGTGGTTCGTGATGTCCGCGGCCGAGGAGATGGGCGACGCCGCCACCATCCAACTCGCGGCCGACGCTCTTGAAGACCAACTCGCGTTCGGCTGGGACGAGCAGTACGGCGGCCTGTTCTACTTCCTCGATGCGCTCGGCAAGCCGCCCCAGCAACTAGAGTGGGATCAGAAGTTGTGGTGGGTTCACGCGGAGGCGCTGGTCGCCTGTTTGCTCGGCTGGCGTCTCACCAAGCGCGAAGGCCTCGCCCGCTGGTACGACCGCGTGCACGACTACACCTGGTCGCACTTCCCCGACCCCGAGTACGGCGAGTGGTACGGCTATCTCAACCGGCGCGGCGAGGTGCTGCTGCCTCTCAAGGGCGGCAAGTGGAAGGGCTGCTTCCACGTGCCGCGCGCCCTGCTCTGGTGCTCCCGCATCCTCGACCGCATCATTGCGGCCCAGGAGGGAAGGCCGTAGCGCCGCTCGCGGCCGGCCGTCTCACAGCGGCCGGATGGTGAAGTCCTCGAAGACCGTCGTGAAGCCCTCGCCCTCAGGCGAGGCGCACATAACGCCCACCTTCAGAGGCGCCCCCGTCACCAGGTACGTCAGCCTCACCATGCTGTAGCGCTCGCCGTCGAGCGAGTACTCCACCTCCAGCGCCTCGCTCCGCCGAGTCACCCGCAGCCAGATGGAGGGCGGATTCTCCGGCAGCGGCACCACCGACCAGTCGGACAGATCGTGCGTAGCCACCGCGCTCACGTGCTGCACGCCCTCCACAAACTCGATGCCGCACTTGAGCCAGTTCGACTCGTCCGCGCGCACCATGACGCCCGCCTGATCGTACAGGTCCCGATACTGCCCGCTGACCTCTACCTCCACGACGAAGTCGCCCGACACCTCCTGGAAGTAGAAGTGGCCGTTGTCGCGGATGAACCCGTAGTGGGTCTTGCGCCAGAAGTCGGTCCTGGGCCCTGAGGTGACGGTTATGGTATCCCCATCAACGCTCCAGTGCGGAGCCTCGTTGTACCACTCCATCGGATGCGTTACCTCCGCGCGCGCTTGCTAGCCGCCCTCGCCTGCAGGACCACCTTCGCCCTCGGGCATCATCCCGCCCATCAGCGGGATCATCAGCGTCGTCTTCGTCTGCGCACGCGGCTGCACTGTCTCGCCCTCGCCCCTAACGCCCATCCCGTACCCGGTCATCATGAGGAACACGTTCTGGCAGCCCTGGAAGATCCCTGCCGGCACCGTGACCTCCTTGCGATCGGGCCCTATGAGCGCACCCGATTCCACCAACTCCGCTATCTGCTTCGGCGTCAGGAATTCCCAGCCCATGCCGCCCTTGGGGCCAAGTTCGGAGGAGATCCAGACGATGAGCACCTTCTCCCCTTCCATGCCCACGATCTGGGCATGGTACCCCAGCGCCCCCTTGACCGGCTTCCACGCGAAGACAATCGCCGCATCGAGGGGCGGCGACTCCGTCAGCGGCGGGCTCGTGAGTTCAATGGCTCCGAGGAAGTTCATCTCCGCGGGCATATCTACGGTTGCGCCGCCAGTGTAGTTGGTCGCGAGCGCGTAGTGGCCCGGTAGGGCCGCGTCCTTGCCGATGATCCCGGGCTCGGTCGCCGTCGGCCAGTGCGCCCACGTCCAGTTGTCGCCTGCCTTCAGCCCGGCCCCGCCCCGCGCCATCGCCGCCTGCGCAGCCTCCATGGCCTGCCTTTGCTCCGGCGTCAGCGCGCCCATCTGGAGCACCTCGGGCTGCCCGGGCTTCACCGTGGGCGAGGAGCCCCAATAATACTTGACCGTGAAATCAGTGGAGGCGGGCTGCGCGCCCTCGCCCGGCGTCACCGGCTCAGGCCGCACGATCTCCAGGTTGAGCGTCGGTCCTAGCCCAAGGCCGTTGGGCACCCCAAGCGCGGCCGCGCCGTTCTCGGGCGCAACCCCAGGAGACCTGAGGCTCACGTCCAGCAGTCGCTTGGGCCCCATCATGGGCAGATTGGCCATGCCGGGGATGTTCGCTAGCAGGCTCGGATCGAGCCCCGCCATGAGTTCCGCCATGTCCGGCATGCCGATCATCTTCATTGATTGCGTTTCCGCGAAGATGTCCAGCGTAGCCCGTTCCTCAGCGGCAAACCCAACACCAACCATCAACACGCAGAGCACTCCAACCCACACCACTCTCATCTCGGCACCTCCCGGTGTCTCGAGTTTGCGCTACCCGCCACAGGTGGACGGCGGCCTCGCTGCGACCCTCCGCCTCTCCGTCGGCATCACACCATTATACGCTGCGGCCGCGCGGCCACCTACAATTTGATCGCTGACGACTTCGAGTTCGCCTCGACCTCGGCCGCGGTCACTTCCTTGCCGAGCCGGTCCGACAGGTAGATACCCTCCGAGATCAGCATCGTGTTGAGCGCCAGTTCTGCGGTGGGCAAGAGCGGCACCCGCCCTTGCAGCACGGCGACCCAGTGGTGCTGCGGGCTGTCGTAGGCGTCCGGGTTCTTGCGCAGCATGTGCCACCGGAAACTCGCGTTTTCCAGATCGATCGTGCTGTTGAGGTCCAGGTCGCCGACGCTGCTGAAGAAGCCGAAGGGCTGCAGGCGGATGCCGCCCAGACTGCCTACTATGCTCGACCCCTCGAAGCCGCCCAGTTGGATCGCCCACGATTCAATGATGTCCAGCGTCATGCTGTCCGCGAACTTCACGAAGCCCAGGCCCAGTTCCTCTACGTCGTAGCCGCTCAGACGCTTGCGCGTGGGGTCCATGGGCATCTCCTGGTACACCTTCCCGCTGATGCGGAGGACCTCCGGGTTGCCCAGCAGGTAGAGCGCGTTCGCAACGTGATAGACGCCCATATCGTACATCGCGCCCCCGGCCGCCACCGACTTCTGCACGAACTGCGCCGTGCCGTAGCCATCCACGTAAGGCCGCCCGCGGCGACGGAATCCGGTCGAGCGCGCGTGGTAGATCTTTCCCAAGCGCCCCGCCCGGATCAACTCCATCGCCGCCTTGGTCTCCTTGCTGAACAATGTGGACAACTGGATGCTCAGGTTCAGCCCCGTCTTCTTGACGGCATCGTACATCGCCTTCGCATCCCGGTAGGAGCCCGCCATCGGCTTCTCGCAGTAGACATGCTTGCCCGCCTGCAACGCCGCGGCCGTCGCCGGCATGTGCAGGTTGTTGTGCAGGCAGACGTCCACCGCCTCGATGTCGTCCCGCTTCAACAGGCTGTGCGCGTCCTTGTAGACGTGCGGAATCCCGAAGGTCGCGGAGACCCGCTTGCCCTCCGCCGCGTTGATGTCCGCCAACCCCACCAGTTCGACCTCCGGAATCCTCTTGTAGTTCTCCAGGTGATGCTTGCCGATCTGCCCCACACCGATAATGCCGATGCGAACCTTTCTCCTTGCCATGTGATGCCTCCTAGTCGTGCCTTGGGCAGACCCGCCTGAGGCGGGCAGGCCAGGATCAACCTTCCACCAAGCGCCGCAGCAACGCAATGGTCTTGCGGACGCCTGCGTACTCGTCGCCGTCCTGCGGGCAACTCTCAATGCCCCAGCAGCCCTTATACCCCGTCTCCTTCAGTATCCGCACCGCCTTGGGGATGTCCACCGTGGTCTCGTTGCCCTGCTCGTCGAACACGAAGGTCTTGAAGTGCGTCGCCCGGGCGTAAGGCGCAAACGTCTCCCACGCCTTCTCCTTGTCGCCCTTCCAGTTGTTGGTGTCGAAAAGAAGGCCCAGCCCTGGCGCCGCCTTAAGGATCTTCATCAGGTTTTCCGGGATGTTGGACGGCCCCCAGTGGTTCTCGATCAGCAACTCGATGCCCTTGCTCTTCGCTCGGGCGATGAGGTCCTTGTAGCCGTCAATGATGACCGCGAAAACGTGATCCGGCATCTCCGCCGGCCCGCCGGCGTCTATGCGTATCTGCTTGGCGCCCAACTTCCCGCAAATCTCCAGCCAGCGATAAGCCAACGCGCGGTTGGCCTTGCGGGCCTCCTCCGTCTCCTCGTAGATGTGCGCCCCGTCCACCGCCACACACCCGAAGGGCAACCCCACCGCGTCCGCCGCCCTCTTGACCCGAGTGAGGTACTCATCGTCTTGGGGCGGCAGTTTCGCGTGCTCCGGGTCCGTACCGGCCTTCTTCACCATTTCCGCATCCTGTACCCCGGCCAAGTGCGCGTTCCACGGGTCCAGATAGGTGCAGCCCAACTCCTTGCAGTCGGTGATATACCTGAACATGTCCTGCTTGCCCGCTTCCAGCAGGCGGTGAAAACTGAACGAGCAGATGCTGATGTCCATCGGTTTGGCGCCTCCTTGGGACCCGAGCCTAGCAAGAGTGCCCGTAGCGGTCAAAAACGGGCGCCTGTCGCAGGTCCGGCCCCACCCCTTGCGCTCCGCCGCCCAATCCTGCTACTGCGTCCGCCGTTAGCCCAGTCGGACTCCAGGAAGGAAGGTTGCTCTATGCCATCCGAGACGGTGCGCTCGCGCTTCACAAAGGTGATGGCCGGCGAGTTGCCCGCCGACCGCTTGCCCGTCATGGAGTGGGCGCCCTGGTGGGACCTCACGGTCAAGCGCTGGCGGGACGAGGGCCTCCCCGACGCCCTCGACACCCACGGCATCAAGCGTTACTTCGGCCTAGATGTGGACTACCAGATGGGATTCCCCGAGATGTTGCCCGGCGCCGCCCCGAAGAGAAGCGGGCACGGCGCTCCCTATATGGAGAACGAGGCGGAGTACGAGGCCCTGCTGCCCCACCTGTATCCGAATCCCATCCCCTACGACCGCGACCTCTGGCGCCGCCGTGCTCAAGAACAGGCTCGCGGCGAGGTCATCATCTGGATGACCTTCGCCGGCTTCTTCTGGTGGCCCCGTGTGCTCCTCGGCATCGAGCCGCATCTTTACGCCTTCTACGACCAGCCCGACCTCATGCACCGCATCAACCAGGATCAGGTCAAGTTCCTGTTCCGGTGTCTCGACGACTTCATCTCCATCTGCATCCCCGACTTCATGACCTTCGCCGAGGACATGTCCTACAACCACGGCCCCATGATCTCCAAGCCGCTTTTCGACGAGTTCATGGCCCCCTACTTCCGCCAGATCGTCCCCAGATTGAAGGAACGGGGGATCACCCCCTTCATTGACAGCGACGGCCAGGTCGAGCCCCTCATCCCCTGGTTCGAGGAAGTCGGCCTGGAAGGCATACTGCCGCTCGAGAGAATGGCCGGGGTTGACGTGAACCGCCTGCGGGCCAACCACCCTCGCTGGAAGATGATCGGCGCTTTCGACAAGACCGTGATGCACCGGGGCGAGGCCAGGATGCGCGAAGAGTTCGAACGCCTACTTCCCGTGATGCGCAGCGGCTACTTCATCCCTTCCGTGGATCACCAAACCCCTCCCGAAGTCTCCATTGAGGATTACCATCTCTACCTCCGCCTCCTCCGCGAGTACACCACAAAGCCCTGCCGCTGATGCTGGCCCAGAGTACCAAGCGCGCCAAACCTGAGACGGTTCTCTCACCTCCGCCCATCTCCCTACGCGATACAGGGTGCCAGTAGAAGTGAGCCGCAACTACGCCACTCTACTGACCGTCTCCGTTCTCTTCGGCCTCGGCCTGGGCATCTACGAGTTTGCACTTCCCTATTTCCTGGACGCGCACGGCATCTCGGTCCCGAGCATGGGCGTCATCTACGGCGTCGCTGCGGCACTCCTCTTCCTCGTGCGCGTCTACGCCGGCGACCTCTCCGACCGCCTCGGCCGCAAGGCCATGTACGGCCTCTCCGTGGCCCTCTGCAGCCTGGTCAGCGCGCTTACGCCCACCGCTCCCGTCCTCTGGTTCCAGACCATCCTCAAGAGCGGCCGCGAGGCCGGTGCCTCCATCTTCGACACCATGTACCAACTCGCCCTTCACGACGAAGACGCCACCAAGTACGTCAACCGCGTCGGCAAGACTAGAGGCTTCCAGTCGCTCGCCGAGGCCGCCGGCACCTTCGGCACCGGCCTACTGCTCGTCAGTGCCGCCTATACCGCCTCCTTCCGCCTTTCAGCCGCCCTGCTCTTCCTGGGCGCAGCCATCTTCCTGCTCGCATACCGGCCTCGCTCGAAGTCAAACGACTCCGCTGGGCGCTCTTCCCTCCGCGACATGCTCGCCCTCGACCTCCCTCGCCCGTTGCTGGTTCTCACACTGTCATCCTTCGTCTTCACCCTCGGCCTCTCCATCAGCCACTGCTTCGTCATGCAACTCTTTTGGGAGCGGCAGTTCCAGGCGACCAAACCCGTGATCGGCACCATCCTGATGCTCAACCGCTTCACCATCGCCCTCCCGCTCCTCCTCGTCGGCTGGGCCGTGAAGAAGCGCCTGAAGCAGGTCTTCATCGCGTTCGTCATGCTCGAGGGTCTGGCCCTCACCATCTCCGGCCTCATCCCCCACTTTTTCCTCGCTACGGCCGTCTGGCTCACCCACGACCTGCTGGGCGCGGGCGTCTGGATTCCCATCCAGAGCGCGTTCATCCAGAAGCACTCGCGCCCGGAGACCCGGGGCCGCGACGTCAGCAAGGTGTTCGCGCTGGCGTCTCTCGGTTGGATCTTCGGCCCGCTACTCGCCGGCGCCATCTTCGACCGCTGGTACGGCGGACCGTTCGTCTTCAGCGGCGCCATCATGATGCTCTCCGCCTTCGTCCTCTTCGCGCTGCCAAGCCCAGAGCGCTAGTGCCACACAGCCAGCCTCGCAGGGGCGCGCGGGCTGGACACGAGCCCCCAATCCGCCTACCTTTCTACGCCACACTCAGCCGGATTCCCGCCCAAGAGGAGCCCAGATGAGATTCGGCGCGCCGCTGTCCGAGGAGTGTCCCGATCCCGATAGTTGGATAGGGGCGGTGAAAGCCCACGGCTACACCGCAGCCTACTGCCCGGTAGATAGCCGTGCCGACGAGGCGACCATCCGCGCCTACGCCGACGCCGCGAGCAATGCTGACATCATCATCGCCGAGATCGGCGTCTGGAGCAATCCCTTGAGCAGCGAGCCGGAGACGCGCCGCGCCGCCCTCGCTCACTGCCAGGAGCAACTCGCGCTCGCCGACCGCATCGGCGCGCGCTGCTGCGTCAACATCTCCGGCTCTCGCGGCGAACAGTGGGACGGCCCGCATCCCGACAACCTCAGCCCAGACACCTTCGACCTCATCGTCACCGCCGTCCGCAGCATCATTGACGCGGTCAAACCCACTCGCACCTTCTACACTCTCGAGACCATGCCCTGGATGTACCCTGACTCGGCCGACTCCTACCTCGACCTCATGCGCGCCATTGACCGCAAGCAGTTCGCCGCCCACTTCGATCCTGTCAACCTTATCTGCAGCCCACAACGCTGCTTCGCCAATGCCGACCTAATCCGCGATTTCTGCCGGAAACTCGGCCCCTACATCCGCAGTTGCCACGCCAAGGACATCGCCCTCGCCGCCCGCCTTACCGTTCACCTCGACGAGGTCCGCCCCGGCCTGGGCGGCCTTGACTACTCCGTCCTCCTGCGCCAACTCGACAGACTCGATCCCGACACGCCCCTCTTGCTCGAGCATCTCGCGAGCGCCGAAGAGTACCAAGCGGCGGCCGCCTACGTCAGAGGCGTCGCCGCGCAGATTGGAGTGTCGCTCTAGTGAGTGGCCGAACGGAGTACGCAATCACCTTCACCGGCCCTGACCAGGCCGAACTACTAGCCGTTGAGCCGCCCGCCGGCCCCCTGGGCCCAAAGGACATCGCCGGCCGCACGCTGGTAACGCTCATCAGCGTCGGCTCCGAGTTGCGCGGCGGGTACCGGCGCGGACCTTTCCCTCGCGTCCCCGGCTACGCCGCGGTGTGCGAGGCAGAAGAGATAGGCGCCGAAGTGTCCGGCATCACCGCGGGCGACCATCTCTTTGTCATGGGCCCGCGCCGCTCATTCCAGCGCTGCTCGGTCAACGATGCCCTGCGCGTCCCCGACGGCCTCCCGCCCGAGACCGCCGTCTTCGCACGCATGATGGGCATCTCCATGAGCACCCTGGCCACCACCGCCGTCCGCCCGCCGGAGAAGGTCCTGGTCACCGGGCTCGGCCTCGTGGGTCACCTCGCGGCCAGGATCTTCTCGCTGTGCGGCTATGAGGTCACCGCCTGCGAGCCCAGCCCCCTCCGCCGGGATATCGCGGCGCGGAACGGCGTGGAACGCGCGCTGCCGGCGCTTCCGCTCGACGATCCCGCCTACATCGGCAAGGTCGGCCTGGTGGTTGAGTGCTCCGGCCACGAGCAAGCGACTCTCGACGCCTGCCGTCTCGTCAGGCGCGCCGGCGAAGTCGTCCTCGTCGGCGTCCCCTGGGAGCGGCGCACGGAGATCTATGCCCACGACCTGCTCCTCACGGTCTTCGACAAGTACGTGGTCCTTCGCAGCGGCTGGGAATGGCAGATACCACTCCACGACACCGAGTTCCGCGGCAACAGCAT
>CAZGSV010000036.1:0-27489 GCA_964528605.1 uncultured Armatimonadia bacterium | reverse complement strand
CTGCTCCGCTTGGCGCAGCAGCGGGGCCAGTTGGGCCCGAATCTGTTCGCCGCTCAGCCCCTTGGCGATCACCGCCCGCGCCAACTCCTCGCCGACCATGTAGATGACTTCGCCGGAGCCGATGGCCTCCAGCACCGCGCTTACGTCTCTGATGGTGATGAGCAGGCGGTCAACCTCGTCCCGGTAGCGCTGGGTGTCTACCCGCAGGCGCGCCAGTTCCTCCTCGTAGGAACTGACCGTGGCCACCGCCCGTTTCACTTCCTCCTTTGCCCCCTCCACGTCCCCACGCGCCTGCGCCAGGCGCTCCTGCGCCTGCTTCAAGTCCTCCTTGGCCTGCTGGTAGCCCGCCTCCGTGCGGCGCAGTTTGTCTTCGGTGGCGCGCAGCCGCGCCTGTCTGTCTTTCAGTTCCCTGTTGGCGCGCGCGAGCACGGCCCGAGCCTGCTCGGCGCTGCGTACGGCTTCCGCCCGCTGCGCCTTCGCGGACTCGGTCTCCTTGCGGGCCGACTCCAGTTGGGCTTCGGCCGCCTGGAAATCCGCTTGTGCCGCCTTTACCGCCTCCGCGAGCGTGCGGTTCTGGCTCTCCAGGGTTGCCGCCTGCTGCCGCAGATACGCCACCTGAAAGAGCGCAGCGCGCACCTCCGGCAGCAGAGCAGCCGTTACCGCCACCGTCACCCCAGTGATCAGAACCCCTGCAACCACCGTGATCAGCCTGGCTGTCTGCCGTGGACGCAAGCCCAACAGGGATATGCGCCGACGGCCCAGGCGCCACCCGAGATAGTCACCGAGATACGCAATAACGGCGGCCAGCACTACCAGCCCGACGACCAGTTGCAGGCTGTAGCCCCCGCCGCTCACCGCTATCGCGACGCTCTCCAGAGCAAGACTATCCCCAGCACCCCCGTCACCACGTTAGCCGTCCACGCCGCCGGCGCCGCGGGCAGCACGCCCCGCTCTCCCAATATGCGCGTCCAGTTCAGGAGCACATAGTAGGCAAAGATGATGAGCACGCTCAAGCCGAGCCCCAAGGCGCCCGAGGTGCGCTGCCGGCGCAGTGACAGCGGCGCCGCCACCAACACAAAGGCCAACGAGGCCAAAGGAATGGCGAAGCGCAGGTGCCACTGCACCTGCAATTCCGCCAGTAGCCGGCTGACCTGCGCCCCCGCCTGCTGCAGCGCCTCCATCTCCTCCCTCAGTTCCTTGGCGCTCATGTCGCGTGGCTTCTTCTGCTCGCGCGCGATGTCCTCCGGAGTCTTGCCCAGGTCCCGGACAATACTGCTGAACTCAAAGACCAGCACCCCGCGCTGCCTTGCGTCCTCAGCGCTCTTGGGTTCCGCGGGGTTGCCACCTGTCGGCTCCCGCCGGAGCGGACGCTGAATGCTCTGCACGAAGCCCTCGTACAGTTCCCAGTGCGATCCCCTCCAGATTGCCTCCGCGCAGTGGACCACCACGACCAGCCTGCCCTTGCTGTACTCGAACAAGTCCAGGTCGCGCAGGGCAGATCGGCGCAGGTCGAACTCCCGCGCGAAGATGATCCTGGCCGGCGGCCCACCGCTCGGGTCTCGGGTCACAATATCCTGTTGCACCCCCGGTTTCCCTCGGCTCAGAGCCTGCTTCAGCATCTCATAGCGCTCGGCTCCGGTCGGCACCACCATCTCGTTGAAGAGCAAGGTCAAGCCCGCCACTAGCACGCCGAAAACGAGCAGCGGCGTCAGCAGCCGCCACAGCGATATCCCCCCCGCGTAGCACGCCACCAACTCCGACTCGCCCGACAGCCGCCCGACCGCGAGCAGCACGGCGAGCAGCACCGACATGGGGAAGGTCACTACCACCAGCGTCGGTAGGTGATAGATCACGAGCCGCGCGACGTCCAGCAGGCGGGCCTGCTGCTCCGACACCATCTTCATGAGGTCGAACAGGAAGCCGCCCGCGAACAAGATGGAGGTAAAGGCGGCAACCCCGAAGGCGAACGGGATCAGCAACTCCCGCAGCAAGTAGCGGTCAACCAGTTTCATCTGTCTGCGGCGGCGCTAGCGGACTAGACGTTGAACCGGTCTCCAAAGTAGAAGCGGCGCGCCAGCGGGTCCTGCAAGACCTGCTCCGGCGTCCCCGAAGCAATAACCCGGCCCTCGTGCAGAATGTAAGCGCGGTTGGTTATCTGCAGCGTCTCGCGCACGCTGTGGTCCGTTACCAGGATGCCGATGCCCTCCGCTTTCATCTGGCTCATCATCGCCTGAATGTCATCCACGGCCCGGGGGTCAATGCCGGTGAAAGGCTCGTCCAAGAGCATGAACTGGGGGTCCGTGGCCAGGGCGCGGGCAATCTCCACCCGGCGCCGCTCGCCGCCAGACAACTGGTACGCCAGCTGGTCGCGCAGGTGGGTCACGCCGAACTTCTCCATGAGCGCGTTCGCCTTCTCCAGGCGCTCCGCCCGCGTGAGCGGCTGCATCTCCAGCACCAGCAGCAGGTTCTGCTCCACCGTCAGCCTGCGGAAGACCGAGGGCTCCTGCGCCAGGTAGCCGATGCCCCGCCGGGCGCGCTGGTACATGGGCATTTTGGTGATGTCCTCGGAATCGAACCTCACCCTGCCCCGGTTCGGTGGCACCAACCCGACGATCATGTAGAAACTGGTAGTCTTCCCCGCCCCGTTCGGCCCCAGCAGCCCCACGACCTCGCCCTGGCGCACCTCCAGCGAGACGCCGTCAACGACATTCCGGCCTTGGTAAGTCTTGACCGCGTCCTCGAGCGAGAGCAACAAAGCCGCTACTGGGCCGCCGGTGGCCGGGAGGGAAGCGTTATCTCCATCTCCGGCTGGCTTTGCTCCTTCCGCGCCACCAAGCGCCGCTGGTCCAGATCAAACTCCACCGAGTCTCCGCTCAGCCGGTAGTGCTGGTCGCTGGGCTCCGCCGCCTTGACCTCAACGACTGCTCCGCCCTCTGCCACGAGCACCCTTTCTTGCGGGAGGAAGCGCGCCCGCGCCGCCGCCGCCGTAACCTGCCACTCTTGCTCTTGCTGGTGGTAGCGCATTTCGAACTGCACGTTTTCGGTGGCCTCGACGGCGCTCAGCGTGCCCGCTTTCTGATCCACGCTCGCCTGCAACCGGCCACAAGTGAGGAGCAGGTCGGCCCCCGTCATCCGCACCCCCCCGGCCGCCACCAGAGTCCCTTCCTTTGCGTCGAACGCGATCTCGTCAGCCGTGACCCGCAACCGCTGCTGCGAGGGCTGCTCTTGGGCCAGCGCGCGCCGCAGCGCCAGCACGGCCACAAGCAGCGCCAAGCAAACGATGATGCCGCGTCTCAACATCGGCTCATATCTCACTTCCCGGCAGGCTGCGGTATTGCGCGTCAAAGAACCACCCGCCAAGCCTACTCACCGCCCCCCCCGCCACCTCGAGCCGCCAATGGACACCTCGCCTGGCGCCGCCTTCGGCAAACACCTCACGCACAAGCGGCCTTATGCCAAACGCACTGCCAACTGCTACGCTCTCCGCGGGCCGGCGCCTGCGCTACTTCTCCTCCCGCCTGCCACGTCCGCCGACAGCCCTGCCAGTTCCCATGCCTGGCGCTCGCACCACAGGGCCTGGCACTGCACCAAAGGCGGGCCCAGCAGCGGCGCGCCCGGGCCGGGCAGTCGCCTGAGCCAGGACTAAGGCGCCCACTCCAGGCGCGCCGGGCGCCACTTTGATCTGCCGCCAGTCCACGCCGTAGAAGCCCACGATGGAGTCGGCCTCGGGCCTCATCCCACCCCACGCGCTCTTGCTCTCCCGATACCACTTGGTCATGAGCCCGGTCTGGCCGGTTACGCCGGCCCATACGAGCGCGTACATCCCCGCCCCGCCCGGCACGATTCGCTTCTCGCTGGCCGGCACCCCTCGCTGCAGGCGCGCCTGCTTAGCCGCATTGATCTCCGACATCGTCGGTCCCTGCGGAATCTCTCGTCCGCGAGGCAACCCAGCGCCGTAGATGCGCTCTTTCACCGCGCGCAGCTCCGATGGTGTCTTCGGGTCGGTCCAACTCTTGGGATAGCCCTGCGCGTCGCGCGGGATACTGCCAAGGCTTATGCCTCCCCCGCCGGCACGCGCACCGGCTGCGGCCCCGGCCGCGGCGCGCGCCGCCGGAGCGACAGTCGGAACGGCGGCGCCTCGCTTGGCACCCCTCTTGCCCCCGGCAGCCGTTGCGCTGGCTGGCCGCGGGGCTGGAGCTGCCTTGGTGGCGGGCTTGGCCGCAGGCTTGCCCGCCGACGTTGCACCCACGCCACGCGCGGGGCCGCCCCCGTCTCCAAGGTCCAAGCCTTCGTCACTCGCGGCACCTGCGCCTAAGCCACCCCGGGCACCTCGAGCCCCCGCACCACCACCGCCCAACGAACAGCCCAGGACCACCACGCCCGCCGCGAAAAGCATCGCAATCAGCACTACCACACGGCGACTCATTAGCATCGCCCCCAGGATTTATTCCACACCGTAGATTCTAGCATCAGTTTACCCGTTGCGCAATCATAACATCCCCCGGCCGCGCCGTTTTCCCCTCCCCGCCCGCGCCGCCCCCACAACGCTAAAGGAAGCGCCCCCATACAGCCGCCCGCGCAGCAGCGCCGTGTCCGCCTCGAACCGGGCGCCCTGCACCGTGATCCCTCCCACCGTCAGGCTCACCGGCTGGTCGCACACTAACCTGTCCTGATCGTACAGCCAGAGAAGCGCAGGGGCGGTAACCTTGGCGGGCCCCAACCGCGAATCGGCCCTCACCTCGCCCGAGAAACGCAACTCCTTCTCCCGAAAACGGGCCTCCAGCCGCTGCGCCACCACCTCTGCTGCCACGCGCCCCTGGCGGAACAAACGGCACTCAACTCCCGTCAACGTCGCCACCTGACTCTCCTCCAGGTATTCGGCTCCCGCCACGGAGGTCTCAAACAGAAGCGTGCCATCCGCTAGGTAACCCCGCACTGTCCGGCCGCCCAGGTCCAGCCGGAAAGAAGGCTCCGCGGGCGCCGCGGGGGTTGGCCTAGGTGGGGGCGCCTGCCGTGGCCGCCCGACCAGCCATACTAGAAGGGACAGCAATCCCAGCCCCAACGCCAACGCTGCTATGGCCAGACCGGCGCGTCTCGCGCTCAAAAGTGCCCGCCCCCCAAGGGCGGCCACAGCCAGGCGAGTGTCACCGGCGCGCTGCGCACGTGCTCACCCCCGTGCGCCAAGGCCAGCACGGCCGCTGCCGCCAGCACCACTGTCAGCACCCGCGCCACAAGGAGCCCTCGCCCACGCGGTACCCACTCCACAAGCCCCAATGCCAGCAATCCGGTCCACCCCGCCACCGCCAGCCCCAGATACCGTGCCTGAGCCTGGAAAAACACGGCATTGAAGCGGAGGAAAGCCGCGACCACGAGCACCATCTCCGCCCCCAGAACCACTGCGGCTACGACCGTCGCCCCCTCCGCCCTGCGCTCCCTCACCCAGCGCCAGCCGCTTCGCGCCGCCCCGGCCGCGGCCACCAACCAAACCCCCAGCCAGACCGCGTAGACCCAACCCGGCAGGAAGCGGTTCGCCGCCCCGAAAACCGCGAACGAGGACTTGAACGTCCATAACGCGAGCACTTGGGGATAGACGAAGCGGCCGAACTTGGCGAAGTACGCCGGGCCTGGACGGTCCCTAGTGAAGATCTCAACGAACCGCTTGGCCCCTAGCGGATCGCCGTAAAGATGCTGGTTCCGCAGCAGCCACCAGGCCGAACACACCAGCGCCGCCCCTAGGACTATCGCGCACGCCCGCGCCGCGTTGCGCGCCCACCGGTCTCGATCCCAGTACCGGCTGGCCACAATCAGGCCCAAAGGGGCAACTCCGAGTAGGATTATCGCTGACACTTTCGTGAGCACCGCCAGTCCGATGCCCACTCCGAGCGCCAGCAACTCCCGCCCCCCCGGCTCACGCTCCGCCATCGCCACCAGCGCCAGCGCCACGGCGCAGAAGAACACCTCTGCCAGCGCGTCGTTGCCCGCGGCTGCGCACACCAGCAGATGCGAGGGCAAGAAGGCCGTCACTCCCGCCGCCAGTTCCGCCAACTCCGGCCGCCCCGGCGCCGCGCGCCGGAAAATGCGATACGTCAGCAGGATCACTGCCGCGCCCGCCAGCACGGACAAGAGCCGCGCCGCCCTTCCCTGCGCGGCTACCCCTTTGCCAGCGGCCCGCACCAGTCCCACCACCGGCGCAGCCGCCAAGTAGTACACAGGCGGCTGGTGCGCCTCGTAGTTGCCCCCCCCGCTGGTGAACACCGGGAGCGAGCGCTCCTGTAGCAGATGGTCCACGTACAGGAAATGCGCCGACTCGTCAGGCATGTCCCCCCAGGGCAGCACCAGCGCGTAGGCCGTCGCTATCACCAGATAGCCGCCCACCACGACCGCCAGCCAGGGGAACTGCTTCCGGCGCTCGCGGGCCCGCGCTTTCTTCACGAGACTATCCTGTACACAACGACGCCGTTGCGCTCGAACACCCGCTCGATCATCTGGAGGCGCAAGGCCTCCGCCCCGGCCTTGCCCAAGGCTGAGTTGCCCGAGGGGATATCCGGCGTGAAACTCCGGTTGACCAGCAAGTGCGTGATACCCAGGCGCCCAAGCCCCCGCACCAGTTTGTCAGGCGTGTCCAACTCCGCATAGTGGATCAGCTGATGGTGCCCCTGCTCGCCGAAGAGGTACGGCTGCCGCAGGTAGAAGCCGCGCGCCTCCCCGTAGGTCGCTACCTTTACCCTCACCTTACCCGGCAGGTGGTTCAGGTACTCCATCGCGGCGTAGGGCGGGAACGCCTTCCGCAGGTAGTCCACCCGCCGCTCCAGTCCCACAGCCACCGGAAACTGCAGACTGTTGACCGCCAACGACAGCACCAATAGCAGAGCGAAGAACAACCCGGTCATGAAACCCACCGCGATCTGCAACCCGAAGGTGCGCTGTCGCGCCCGCGCGGCGGCTGCCCCCCCCGCCAAAGCCGCGCACGCCAGCAAGGGGAACAGATAGCGCAACTGCTGCATCATGAAGGACCAGAACACGAGCAGCCCCAAACAGCAAACCAGCGTCACCTTCAGTTCCCTCGGCAGCGGCCGCCACAGCAGCAATAGCGGCAGGAAGGCCAGGAACAAGGGCCCGGGCGAGGCGAACACCTTGGGAGCGTCGTAGAACCGCTCTCCCTCATACGTCAGCCGCACCGGCAACGCCCCCAGGGCCTGCGGGCTGCGCCCCATTCCCATCTTCAACTGCGCCTCGCGGTACTGGGCCTCCGCCGCCCGGTTCCAGTTGCGCCCGCCGAAGACACTGTAGAAGAAGGGGTACACCGGATTGCCGGTCCACACCTGGCTCTTGATCGCCCAGGGCGCGGCGATGACTGCCGCGACCAGCCCCAAGTGCAGCAACGCGTGCCTCGCGGCCCTGGCCCACCCCAGGCGCTCGCGCACGGCAATATAGAGAACCAGCGCCAGCAGAATCCCCCACAATGCCCACGAGTTCATCTTAGTCCCCAGCGCCAGCCCCAGCATCACCCCCCCCTGAAGCAGCCAACCCCTGTCCTTGCGCCCCAACCACACCAACACCCCGTACACAGCCAGCAGCGAGAAGAACGCATTGGGCAGATCAACGTAAGCCGTCGCCCCCTCCCACTGCGCCAGCGGTACCGTCATGTAGAGCAGCGCTGCGTAAGAACCCGCGACGGGGCTGTAGAGCCGCCTGCCGAGCGCGAACAAGGCCAGACCCGTGAACATGAACGTGGCCAGATGCAGCAGTCGCGCCGCCGCCGCGCCCTGCAAGAACAGGCACAGCCCACAGACCATTTCCATGGTGAAGGGGAAGTTCGACTGGTGGCAGAAGTTCACGTAGAAGATGCGCCCCTGGTCCAGGTAGAGACGCGGCATCGCCAAGTGGTACGCCAGTGAGTCGTAGTCCAGGTCCGCCGGAGGAGCGACCGCGGAGATCAGCAGCAGCAGCCCAAGCACCGCCATTGCCGGATAGAGGAAGCGCGCCGTGCGCGGCTGCTGCTGCCAGTCCACCGTCCGCCGCCGCTGCAGCACCGTCTCCGCCGCTGCCATCGCCACCAGCACAACCAGCACAGGCACAAAGCCCTTGGCCCCGAAGCCTCCGACCAGCCCGACTGCGAGCACCGCGTAACCCGCCAACCCGATGCCGGCGCCAAAGCCAAAGCAGGCGGACTCCAGCCGATCGTGGTAGTGCGCACGCAGGGGCCGCAGAGCCAATCTTCCGGCCTGGATCAAAACCGCTATCAGCGCCCCCGCCACCGCGATGGCCCAGAGCGACTCTCCCACTCACCTCACCTCGCAACCAACGCGGCCAACTTCAGGCCAAATGTGTAGAGATACACGCCCACTACGGCCAGCACCCAGAGGGCCGCCAGCACATCCGCCCACAACGCCCGGCCCTTGCCCTCGGCCACCACGGGCGCGTGTCGCTGCGCACGCTTAGAGCGCAATCAACTCACCTCCCAAGACCTTCACGCCGCTCCTACCCACCTCGATCTCCACTCTTCCGACCGCCTTGGCGTAGGGCGCCGACTGCACGATGCAGCGGGCGCGGTGCTCCTCCGGCTCATTCAGCGGCGTATGGCTGTGCCCCCCCACCACCAGGTCCATCTCCGGCACTGCCTCGACCAACTCGCGGTCTCGTTTGAGCCCGATATGCGTTACCGCGATCAGCAACTCGCACTGAGGTCGCAACTCCGCCGCCAGCCGCTTGGCCGCCTGCACCGGCGCCTCGAACAAGTAATGGCTCAGCCGGGCCGCCGCCATCGAAGCCGTCACCATCGGCACTGTCAGCCCGATCAGCCCCACCTTCGCCCTGCCGACCTCGACCACCAGGCTCGCCCGCAGCATGCTGGGCAGCGGCCGCGTGCGCGACCTCAGGTTGGCGCAGAGCACCGGGTGAGGGCATTGCCTCAGTTTGCCGGCAAAACCCACCTGCCACACGTGGAACTCGCGGTTGCCAAGGCACATCGCCTCGTAGCCCGCGAGCCCCATCATCTCTAGCGCCGGCTCTCTCCGTCTCCACACCACGTTCCCCGCCGCCAGAGCATCACCCGCGTCCAATAGCAGGCCGTTCGGCGTCCCCTCCCGCAATTCGCGCAGCCTCTCGGCGACCGGCAGCGACAGTCGCCCATGCATGTCGTTCGTGTGCCATATCACCAGTCGTGAACTCATTCGCGGCTGCCCCCGCCTGACGCGGGTTCGGCCGATTATGGCCTAAAGAACCATCGCCCACAAGCCGATGACCACCTCGGAGGCGCTGCACTGCCAAGGCAGGCCTAAGAGGGGATCCATAGCGTGCGCATCTCCGGGCTCTCTTCCGGGATAGACTACGCTGCCATCATTGACCAGATAGTCTCCGCCCGCCGCCAGCCTATCGAGGCCCTCCGGCGCCGCCAAGACAGCCTCAGCCTGCAGCGCCAAGTCTATGCCGACCTCAATGTCCAACTCCGCACCCTCCAGAACCGCCTCTTTAACCTGCGCCTGCAGGAGACCTTCGAGTCCAAGAACGTCACCTCCGGGGACCCGACCAGAGTCACCGCCACCGCGCAGGTCAGCACCCCCGTCGGGAGCCACTTGCTCCAAATCAGCCAACTTGCCCGCCCGGCCCGCGCTCCCAGCCAATACGCGCGCGCCTGGCTGGTCCCCAACCCGGCCAACACCGCCGGCGTCAGCGCCGCCTCCGGCCGCCCAGACGACAACCTCCAAGGCGTCTACGAAATCACCGTTACCGACGCCACCGCCTACCACTTCACCGGGGCAGTCGCCGAGGACGCGGCCGGCAACAGCCCGCCCACCATCGCCACCGGCTTCACCAACTCCGGCAGTGACAAGATGCGCATCACCGTCAACGGCGTCAGCCAAGATGTGCTCGTGACCTCGTGGGCCGCCGGCGACGAGCTGGCCGCGGTGGCCGCTCAACTGGAGGCGGACATCAACGCCGCCTTCGGCCAGACGGTCATTCAAGTCACCGGCACTTCCCTCCCGGGTCCGAGCAACGACCGCCTTAGCATAGTTGATGCCCTCACCGGGCGCTCCAACACCGTCGCGATTGATTTCCCCGCCAGCAGTTCCCTCGGCGGCGGCCCAGCCCTCACCGCCCTCGGCTTCGCTGACGCCAGCGGAGCCGCCCCTCACCCGGACAGCACCTCCGCTCCCGGGTCCAATGCTGCGGCCGCCGCCGAGTTTTCTCTCCCAGACGCCAGAACCATGCCTTTCCTCCGCGCCGCCCAAAGCCTGGAAAGCGCCAGCGCCGAAGGCGCCGTGGCCACCTCCCTCACCGGCGCCGAGACCCTCGTCCTCACCACCGCCGACGGCACCCAAGTTTCCGTCGTCCTGCCTACCACGACCGCCGGACAGACGCCCCTCAACTACCTCGCCTACGAGATCGAGCGCCGCCTCAACGAAGCCCTCAACCAACTCAAGAACACGACCGGCAAAGCCTATCTCGGCGTGGCAGTGGAGACTACCGCAGGTCCCGGCAACGACAAGATCGCCATCTTCGACGCCGCCAGTGTCGGGGGGGGACAGATCTGCCTGGACTACGCCGCCTCCACCGGAGAGGACGCGCTCGGCTTCGCCCAAGGAAGCGACGCCGCGGGCCGCTCGGCCACCTTTCGGCGCGCGGTCGCGGATCTGACCCAAGAGGGCGTCGCCTCGACCCTCGACGGCCTTCTCATCCGCCTCAACGACCCGACCACCGGACTCCTCCCCGGCGTCATTTTCACCGCCCAGGCCTCAGGCCTGCAAGCCGGTTCGGCTCGGGTGGCCACCGACCCCACTCTTCGGCCAGGCATTGCCTCTCCGGCGCGCGTCTACGGCGGCGCCTCCGCCTCCGGCGGGGGGGGGATAGACCTCTACGTGCGCGGCCTGCAACTCGCCGGCTTCGACAACCCGGTCAGCACCAGAACCAACGGCGTCTTCTCCATCAATGGCGCCCGCATCACTATCAGCGACTACAGCAACCTCACCGTCGCCGACCTCCTGGGCCTCATCAACCGCTCGAACGGCCGCGTCACCGCTACCTACGACGCCGCCAGCGACCGCTTCCTGCTCGCCGCCAACCAGCCCGGTCCCGGCGCTATCACCCTCGGGAGCACCTACGATACCAGCGACTTTCTCACCGTCGCCAAACTCACCGCCCTCGAAGGAGCCCAGCAGGTCGTCGGCGCCGGCGCGGGCGCGGCCGATCCCGACGCGCCGCTCTCTGAAGCAGGGCTCGGCATCAGCCCCACCTCCGGCACCTTCACCATCAACGGCATAACCCTCCGCGTGGACGTCGGCGCGGATTCGCTCACCGAACTGGCCGAGATGATCTCCGCCTCCGGCACCGGCGTCACCGCCTGGTACGATCGGCAGGCCGACACCTTCGTCCTGGCCTCCGACCCGCAAGCGTCCGGCAGCAACGAGAACCCCATCCAACTCGGCGCCCCTCAGGACACCAGCAACATTCTCGAGGCCCTCAACCTGATAGGCCCCGTAGTCAGCGCCGCCCAAGGACAGGCCTTGGCCGGCGCGCGGACGGCCCAGACCGTCAGCATCCAATCGCGCACCTACGGCACCCGCTTGGTATCCCTGCGGGCGGTCAGCGCCGACGGCGCCTATCAGACTCAACCGGCACGCGTCGGCCTCATTGACATCGCCCCCGGCGCCACCTTCAACGTCACCACCAACTCCGGCGCCGTGCAGTGGTCCAACAACAGCGGCCAAACCATCCGCGACCTCGACACCTGGCTGCGCGAATGGAACGACCCCTCGAACTGGAACAGCGGCGCCGAGCCCATCGTGCGCGTCAAGGGCGTCTCTGAAGGCCCGGGCCTCATCCGCTACTTCGCCGCTGACGGCGGCAACGGCACCACCTTCAGCATCTCCGCCGCCGCGGGCGCCGAAGCAGACGACCCGCTTGAGGTCGGCATGCCGCAGGCTCCGGGCGAGATTACCGTCGCCGGCGCCAGCCCCACAACCGAGTACAATGCCCTCAACTTTGCCTGGGACCTGCAGGACTACGCCCTCACCTCCGCCGAGACCGGAGTGCGCGCCTTCACCAACGGCAGCGGCGCCCTCGCCGTCACGACCACTGTTCCCGGTGTCAACGGCGGCTTCTCGCTTGCCGACTCAAGCGGCGCCGCGATAACCGAGTTCTTCGGCCGGAACCCCGTCACCGCAGGCCCGGCGGCCTCACAGGTCGGGGAAGCCGGCCAAGATGCCCTGTTCAGCCTCGACGGCGTCGCTTACGCCCGCCGTACCAACGTAGTGGACGACGCCGCCGCCGGCCTCACCCTCACCCTCCTCGGCGTCACCGAAACCCCCGTGTCACTGGATGTGCAGACAGACGCGGAACCGGCACTGCGCGCCCTGGCGCGCGGGGTGAGCGTCTGGAATGCCGTCGTGGACCGTCTCAGTCCCGACCTGCTCACCGACGAGGAGCGAAGATATCTACCGCCCCTCAGCGAAGAGGACCGCAGAGCGATGACCGCCGCTGAAGTGGACGACTACGACGCGAAGTACCGCGACTACAACACCCGCGAGATGGTGCGTGCCGACGCCGGCTTGCAGCGCCTCTATCAGCAACTCCGCGCCCTCCTCGTCTCGGCCATACCCGACTTGCCCATCAACACTCTAGCCACTCTCGGCCTGAGCACGATCACCACCACCGGCCCCGCGGGGAAAGGCAAACTCGTCGCTGACACCACCGACGAGGAAGCCCTCTATCGGCGCCTAAGCGCTAACACCACGCTGCTCTCCAACCTCACCGGGCGAGCCCACGAGGTCTATCTCTTCTTCGCTCAGGCGGGCTATGACGGCAGCGGCGCCTCGGTCGCCGGCGCTCCCGTGGTGAACCCCGTTTCCGGCCTCGCCATCCCAGCCGGTGGAGGCAACTTGATCTTCCGGGTCGGCGACGGCGACGCCACCTCCGGCCAGGTCTCGCTCGCCGGCGGCGCCACCTACACCCAGGGCCAAATCCTCTCGCTCCTCGACCGCGCCGGCCTCAACATCGGAGTGAACGACGAGCACTCGGATCGCGTGGACGTCATCGCCGCGTTCTCGCTCTCGGGGGCGCTCACCCTGATGCTGAGAGGAGATGCGGGGCCCGGACAGCAGATCTACCTATACGACGAGAGCCAGGGAACCAATACGCTTTCCAGTGTGCTGGGCTTCGACATCAGCGATGCCACCCCTGGCCTGTCTCGCACTCTGGACACCTCGCTCGATGCCTTCACCAGCGTCACCGGAGTGCTGCCCCGCTACTACCTGCCCGGGGGACCCGTGGATCGCCAGTGGCGCCAACTGCAGACTCAGATAGACCGCATGGAAGACCGCGTCACGCGCGAGGAGACGCTGCTCTACCAGCGCTTCACCGAGATGGAAAAGGCCATCGCGCAAATGCAGTGGCAGAGCCAGTTCCTCTCCGCTCAAGTCGGCCAACTGAGCGGACAGACCTCTTCGAACCGAACGCAGGGGTAAGCGGCAGTGCGACCGGCCACCGGCATCAGCCGCTATCGCGAGATGCAGGCCGTGACCGCGACGCCGGCCGAACTCGTGGTGCTCCTCTACGAGGCCGCCATAGCGGCCCTGCGCGACGCGCGGCGAGCCCTGGAGCAGAAGAACGCCGCCGCGGCGCACGGCGCGATCGTCAAAGCGCAGAAGATAGTCGGTGAACTGCTCGGGATTCTCGACCTCGAGCAGGGCGGGGAGGTGGCCCGCAACTTGCGCGACCTCTACCTGTTCCTACTTGACCACCTGCTCCAGACAAACTTGCGCAAAGACGGCGAGCTGCTCGCGCAGGCCATTCAGTTGCTCGAGCCCCTCCGCGACGCCTGGTCCCACCTCGCGGGGAAAGCAGGAGGCAAGCGGAACTAGAGACGCCGGGCTGTCGAGAGAGAGGTTGGGCGCACCGGGGGTACTGCCGAGGCGCGGGCGGGCCGGGCGGCCCGCCCCTACGCATCGCGGCCCGCCTGAGGCGGGCTCCCACAGGGCGCCGGGCGGCTGTCCTGACTCTCGCAAACTGCGCGGCGCATAGACTGGCGCCATCTTGCACGGCTGGGCGAGCGCCTCGTGTGCGGGGCCAACGAGACGGTTCTGGAGACTCGGGTGCCTGCGACCGGCTGCCGCGGGTGAGGGCCTGGAAATGCGCCACCGCTCCCTGCCGCGTTGCTCGGGCCAACCGCTGCTGCCCCGGTCGTCAAGGTGACCAACCTGTAGAAGCACGCGCGGGTACCGGCGTGCCGGCTCATGAACGCGCGCGACGTCCGCTTGCGTTCGCGGGCTGAAAGCCATACAACTCCCCCCCAAATGGCTCGTCGCGGCGAGTGTGCCGCCGGCACTCTTCAACCGGCACTTACGGCGGCGCGGCTCCGCCAGCGCAAAGGAGAGTGTGACCGTTGGACGCACGTTCGGTGAACACCGAGCCCAGGAAGAGCAACGCAGACAGATACCTGACCTACATAGCCGGCGAATGGGTTGAGCCGAGCGGTTCCCGCGCCATCCCCAACATCTGCCCCGCCCACAAGCGCTCCATCCTCGGACAAGTCCCCGTGTGCACCGAGGCGGAACTGGACCGCGCCATGCAGGCGGCCGAGGGAGCGTTCCCCATCTGGCGGAGGGTCTCCGGCGACGTCAAGATGAAGATCTTCTTGCTGGCGGCGGACATAATGGAGGAGCAGAAGCAGGAATGGCTGCGCCGTCTCACGCGCGAGATGGGCAAGAGCCTCTTCGACGCGAAGTTGGACCTGGACGAGGGCATCGGCGCGACGCAGGTGCTGGCCACACAAGGCGTGAGCATGAAGGGCGAGACCTACCCTATGCAGCTTCCGGGAATGGTAATGGAGTCCCGCCCGGAGCCGCGCGGGGTTGCCCTCATCATCACGCCTTTCAACTTCCCCGCCGCCATTCCGCTGGCGCAGATCGTTGCGGCCCTAGTCAGCGGTAACACCGTGGTGTGGAAGGCCTCCAGCCTGGTCCCCGAAACCTCGCAAGCAATAACGGCGGCCATTGAAGCGGCCATGGCCGAGGTCGCCAGGCAGCGCGGGGTGAAGATTCCGCCGGGCGTGTTCAACCTGGTCCTGGCGGACGGCCGCGCGGCCGAGTATATGGTCCGCCATCCGGTGCCTGCCGTGCTCTCCTTCACCGGCTCCAAGCAAGTCGGCGACTACCTCGACGGCGTCGCCAGCGGGATGGGCAAGCGCGTAATGAAGGAAGTCGCAGGCATCAACATCTACTACGTCAACCGCCATGCCGATATGAAACGCGCGGTGGGCAACTTCCTCTACGGCAAGACCATCACCTCCGGCCAGCGCTGCACCTCCATTCAAGAGTTGCTCTGCGACCAGGAGGTCTACGAGGACTTCTTGGCGCTGGCCATTGAGGGCGCGAAGGGCGTTGTCATGGGCGACGGCCTGTCGGACGAACTAGCGCACACCGATGCCACGCCGGGGATGTGGTCCCTGCCCCCGATGGTCAGCCAGAAGCAGTTCGACCGACTGGAGAACCTGCTCGCCAAGTCGGTTGAGCAGGGCGGGCGCATCCGCTACCAGGGGGAGGTGCCGGCTGCGCTCAAGGACGAGGGTTACTACTTCCCCCTCACGCTCATCGACAACGTGGGCCCCGAGAACGTGCTTTACAGCGAGGAGGCTTTCGGGCCGGTGGGCGTCTGCACGCCCGTCAAGGACGTCAACGAAGCCATCCGCATCATCAACAAGAAGATCGGCATCGTGGCGTGCATTGACTCCAAGGACAAGGACGTAACCGAGCACTTCATTCAGCAGGTGCTGCGCACACGCGTGGACGACGGGCGCCACGGCACCGGCTGCCTCTGGGGCACGCGCTTTGGTGGCGACCGCGGCGCCGGCTCCGGCAATCCCTCCCTCGACGAGAATATGGTCTACGGCTACACGCTCTGGAAGACCATTTACCGCGTGTACTCACCGCCGACGTAGGGCATCGCACGAACACCGCCAGGGCTCACGGGGGACTTGCCCGGTTCCCCCCGTTTTGGCGTGCGGGGGCCGGTGGTCATGTCCGCGCGAGCGGCGCCGAGCCAAACCAAGGACCCGGCGCAGCACCTCTGAAGGGATGCCTTGAACTACCGAGCCGGCGGCTGCCGCGCGCCCGCTACCTGACGTACCCCCTGGACCCCTCCTAGAGGGCAAGGTCAGGTGTGCCCTGCCCCCATTTGTGGTCCCTCGTTCTGCTACCTGTATCTGAGGACGAGGCTGCCGGTCTTCGGCAGGCGCAACTCGGTCTCGGACATCAACTCCCGCCCCGTCATCTGCCTGGTCGTCTTCCCCCGCGCGTCGTCAATGAACTCTACGGTGTATGTCCTCTCCGGCTTCAGCCCGCGCAGGCTCACCGCCAGCCCGGTGTAGTTCGACTGGGCGTGCCGGAACGCCAGCACGATGCCGGCGTCCAGATCGGGCCGGTGGAACTGGTAGGCCATCCACCCATCCGGCGTGTTCGTGCATCCGCTCAGCGGGTAGAAGTCGCCATACCAGTACTTCTGGTTCTCCTTGACCTCTGCCAGCGTCTCCTGGGCGAGCGCCAGCCGGAACTCGGGATTCAGATAATCCCATTGCGCAATCGCGCTCACCGTCGCCGAGGAGCGGAAGTCGTAGGGCTCCGGCGTCCACCCGCAGGCCGTGTGCATCGGCACGTAGAGGCCCAGTCCGTAGGTCTGGGTCTGGTTCCAATCCGCATGGCCGGGCGAGCAACTGGTGTCGCTCCGCCATAGCGGCACGGAGCGCATGATGGTCTCCAGGTCAATGCGGCGCCCGCCGCTGGAGCAGTTGTCAATGAACAGGCCGGGGAAGCGGCGGAGTATCTCGTCCCACATCTCGTAGTGCCCTTCCAGGTAGCGGATCTCCGTCATCCCCTGCCGGTCGGGCGTATCGTTCGCCCGCCAGAAACTCAGCGGGTCAATGTTGAAGTCGTTGCGGTAGACGTCGAGGCCGAACTCCGCGATGCGCTTGCACAACAGTTCAGTCAGCCAGCGCCGCGCCTCGGGATCGCTCAACTTGAACAGCCCCCCCGCCTGGCCGCCGAAGACGAACTCGGGATGCTCGCGCGCGATCTGCGACCCGGCCGCCACCCGCTCCGGCTCGAACCAGACCACGAAGCGCATGCCTTTCTCATGGCACGCGTCGCTTACCGGCCTGAGCCCATTGGGAAACTCCTTCGGCTTGCAGTACCAGTTTCCCACGCCATTGGGGAACCCGCCCTCGAACCAGGCCGCGTCCAACCAGTGCGCCTCGAACCCGGCCGCGTGCGCGAACTCGACCGCCCGCAGTTGCCCGGCCTCGGTCGCCCATTCGGGCCGCGACCAAGAGTAGCGGTCGAAGCACTGCAAGGTGATGGGGATTTGCAGCGGCTTGCCGTTGCGCTTGGGCACATAGTTGAAGAGCAGCAGGCGCCGCCAACGGTTGTGGGCGGCGATGCGATCGCCCTTCCACGCCATCAGCAAAATGCGCGGGCTGCGGATGCGCTCTCCGGGATGGAGGCGCAGATGCGTCAGTTCCATGCCGGCTCTCAAACGGGTCGGGCCCGTCTGCGAGCGCTCGAGCGCCGCCGCCCACTGCCCCGACCAGCCGAGGCCCACGATGACCCCCTCATTGTTGTACTCGCAGTTGAAGAATGGGAAAGTGCCATTGGAGGGACGGCCCCCAACCGGCGCCATCTGGTGGCTCTCGCCGACCTCCAGCGCGGTGTCGAAGGGCATGAAGGACCGCTCGCTGCAATCGTCGCCCGCGATCTGGTGCACCCCCGCCGCGCGCTTCGAGTTGCCCGTGCGCAGGCCAACGTCGAGCGCCTGAATGTCCTGGATTATCGGCGTGTCCTCGTCGCCGGCATTCTCCAAGTGCAGAAGCCACTCCACCGCGGGGTAGCGCTTGAACGCCGTGACCGTGGCGGTCACCCGCAGACCCGTCTGGGGATCAGCCCACTGCACTGTGTGCTGCACCCGGCCCTCGAGTTCCTTCGTCTCAGCGGTGCGCTGCCAGCCGCCGAGCAACTGCGTTGACGGCGTCCCGCCGTAGACGAAAGAGAACGGCGGCGCCGTGCGCATCAGGAACGCGTCCGGCTGATTCTCGTCCAGCCACCTGAGGCTGCCGTCAGCCATGACGAACTGGGCGTCGGCCCAATCGGACTGGTCGCAGGCGGGCCCATCGGCCGTAGTGTCCACCTCAAGGAGCATTTGCGCGGCGCCGCTGGGGATGACGACCTCGACCGCATAGGGCTCCCCGCCGCCTCTGAGAACGGGCGTGCGCGCGACCTCCCGCCCGTCAATCTCCACGCTGAATTCCACGGTGCCGAACTTGCCCTGCGTGTCGTAGTTGTTGTCCACGCCGACGAAGGCCTTGAACGCCTTCGCGCCCGCGGGAATGGCCACCGCGATCTCGCTGTTGGCGTGCGTGCCTAGCCCGTGCTCGAACTCGCGCTGGCCTATCTTGATGGGTGTCTCCATGCACGATTGCCCGAAGCGCAGTACGTTATGATCTTGCCGCCGCACCTCGAGCGCCACGCGCGCGCCGGGCCCGGCCGCCTCATCCCCGAGGAAGACGGCGCGCGTCCAGTCCAGAACCTTCTGCACCTCCGCCGCGCTCGCCATTACCTCGTCCTGTGGCGCCTCAGCGGGGATGTCAGCCTCTATCATCGTCCAACCTCCAGTGTGAATGACGGTCAGCAACGCCAGGCAGAGGAGAAGGTGCGCGGAGCCCCGGAAGAGGCTCGGTATTTTAGACCCTCTCATGGATGGCCATCACCCCTCGTCCTGGGGACAGCCCGAGCGGGAGGTGCGCGCTGCACGCACCGTGGTCCCCGGACGAGAACAGGGCCGTTGGGCCGGATACAGCCAGCGATAGATGTCCGCCTCGCCGGTGCGGTTGGGATTCTCCCGGTCCATCATCCATTGCAGCGGGTTGCCCTCAATGTACTGCCGCAACGCCTCCAGTTCCTTCTCGTCGCGCACCACGTGTTCGTAGTAGTTCCGCTGCCAGAGCGGGGTGCCCGGTGTCCCGCGCAGCACATTCACGCGCTTCGTGACCAGAGACTTGAATTGCCCGAGCAGGGCACCGAGCGAGCGTGGCACGGGCCCTGTAGGAGCGACCCGGTGGGTCGCCCGTTCGCCATGCCCGATTGGGGCGACCCACCGGGTCGCCCCTACTGTCAGCACCACGATCCCGTGAAAGTGATTAGGCATGACCACATACGCGTCCAACTCCACGCCAGCGCGAACCATCTCCGTGCGTCGCCATTCCTCTTCAACGATCCTGCCACATTCGTTCAGAGACACCTGCTCACCTACTAGCTCCCCGAACGCACACTCTCGCCTGCGAGCGCACACGGTGACGAAGTACGCCCCTTCTTGGGCGTAGTCGTACTCCGGCAAACGAATGGAATGACGGTGAGATGTGTCCTCGTTCATCGGCATCGTTCGCGTCGGATCTCCCTGGGCGTCTCCCATCGGATACGCAAGCGTTCGTCCGATCAGCGCTCGCCTTCGTGACCATGTCGCCCTCTCAAGGGACGGCTGCCGTTCGCCTGAAGCGGACGCCGGCGGCGTCGGCCCACTCCAGCAGAACGGCCCCGTCGGACGCACGTCTCTTCAGCGAGGCGGCGGGCTGCGTCGAACCGTCAGCCGCGAGATATGCCGCGCGCCACTCCCCCTCGGGCAAGCGCGCCCAACACGGCTCCTCCACGCGCCCCTCTTTCCGCACCTCGATGGAATCGCGCTTCGCCGTGATCGTCAGGACGAGGTCCTGAAACCTGATGCGGTCCACCGTCAGTTGCGGCCAATCGCTCGGCAGCCGCGGATCAACCCGGAACCCGTCTGCGTCAGGCTGGAAGCCTAGAAACCCGTACAGCATCACCTGCGGCACCAGCGCGCTCTCGAAGAACTCCTGATCCAGCCCGAGCCCTCCTGCCGTGCCTCCTCCCTGAAGCGTACCCTCGCGCGTGCCGTCGTAGTAAGCCCGGTAACCGCCGGCTGCCTGCACCTCGTCGAACCACCTGATGATCTCCTTCAGGCGGCTCCAGGCATCGTCCGGCCCGCGCGTCTTCAGCCTCGCCATCAGGTCAAAGTAGCAGAAGCCGAGCACCGCGCCGCCGTCTTGCACCTGTCCACCCCACGGTATGCTCTCCGGCGCGGACCAGAACCAGCCGTAGTACTCGAGGTTGCGCTTGGTGGTGGAACGGGGGCCAAAGCGCCAGTGGTAGATCTCCTCGCCTTGCGCGGTGTCTCCCTCGATGATGCGGTCGCCGCAGAGCCACCCCATTATCGCCGCCGCGTGCTCGGGCGTGGCGAAGTCGTAGTACACGGCCTCGAAGTTGAGGAAGGTGAAGCCGAAGTCGGCCATCTTGCCGTCGGCGTCCACCCCCGCCCCGAAGCGCCCGGTCGCCGGATTCCAGAAGAGCCGGTTGCCCTCGGCCTTCACTTCCTCCGCGTGCTTGAGCAACCAGTCCGGGTCAAGTGCGAGCGCGCCGCCGGGGATGTCCCACCCAGGATTCTCGAGAATCTCGCGTTCGACGGCGGCCATGTCCTTGAGCGCGTCGTAGTAGTGGATGGTCGCGTAGGCGTCCAGATAGCCGAACGGCATGATGTCCCAGTAGTTGTTGCCGATGCCGTGTCCGGAAAGGACCGTCTTGGTGCCGTCGGGGTTGCGCTGGAGGCCGGAGCGTCCGTCGTGGCCGACCCAGTCCGTGAACACCACCTTGCGCTCCAGGGCGTGGTGCTCGGTCATCACGTAGCGCAGGGCAATGCGCATGCGGTTGATGTTCTGGCGCAGGAAGTTCAGAT
This sequence comes from uncultured Armatimonadia bacterium, assembly GCA_964528605.1. Classification (GTDB taxonomy): domain Bacteria; phylum Armatimonadota; class Zipacnadia; order CAZGSV01; family CAZGSV01; genus CAZGSV01. The sequence goes on along the minus strand of CAZGSV010000036.1, from coordinate 6,705 downwards.
CGCGCGTCCACCAGAAGTACTGCGCGCATCCGCGGACGAAGTTCTGGCTGTTGATGTTCTGCCGCGAGTCGTACTGGGTGAACAGCGCCTGAATAACCACCGAAGCGCCGGCCCGCTCGTTGCCGAAGTTCACGCGCAAGCCGGTGATCTCGCCGGTCCACTCCGGGTGCTTGAAGACGGGCACCATCGTGCACACCGTCTTCTCGCTCTCGATCGGCTCGAAGTAGAAGCGACGCTCCGGGCCGAACTCCGGGTGCTCCCGAGTGGTCCACTCCAGGAACGGCTGCGCGTTCCCTAGGCCCGTTGCCTGCCAGCGCAACTGGATGAAGGGCGACTGGAAGGAGTCAATGGTCACCTCAGGCGTTCGCACGGCCGCGCGCGCCTCGGTCAGTTCCAGCCGCCAGCCGTCTTCGCCAATGCCGGCGTCGCGTGCGCCTTGAGGCGTCCAACCTTCCTGCGTGCTCAGTTGGTCCGGCCGCCAGGGCGGGCCGATGGTGTCCTTGAAGGAGAAGTGCCAGCCCCAGCCCCCTTGGCCATGGTGCCAGGCGGGAAAGGGCCAGCCCAGTTGGTGCGCGATGGAGCCGTGCTGGTGCGTGGCCACGTAGCCCTCGGGGTCCATGAGGCGCGCGCTCAGGACTTCGCTCCACTCCCTGCGCATTCTATCCGCGAAACCGTCCGATTCCACGGCCGGCCACAAGGACGCGGAGGAGAGCCACTCGTCCCAGAGCGTGGCTTTGGGGCCAGCGCCGGGGTAGTGCAGCCAGAAGAGCGAGCGCAGCGTCGCCGTCTCTTTCTCGTGCCCCGGCACGCCAAACCGCGGGAAGTCCTCTGGGATATCCATTGGCGTTTGTCCTCCGAGCACCGCAGGAGTGGAGCACAGCAGGGCCAGGGCCACCACCGTGACTAGAATGGGAAGTCGGGAACGCATTAGCGCGAGCGGCGCCTCAACCATTGGGCTTCAGCAGCCGGTAGGTTATGACGGCCGCGTTGGGGCGATGCGGTAGGGCGACCGCCAGGCCCTCATCCATCAACTCGCGCCCGGTCATCTGCTGCGGCGCGCCCCCGTCCACATTCGTCACCATGTATGTCGCGTCGGGATCCAAGCCCTTCAGCGGGAAGCGCGCCGCCTCGTAGAAACTGCCCGGCCTGCGGAACGCCTGCACCATCCCGGCGCCCAGGTCCGGCCGGTCGAACTGCCACGCCATCCACACGTCATTCTCGAGGCTGTAGGGCGTGAGCGGGTAGTAGTCGCCCAGCATGTAGGGCGCCACCTCCCGCCATTGGTTGTACAGCCGCCGCAGCGATTCGTAATCCAGATCGCGGTTCCGCATGTCGTAGCAGTCGGTCGTGTGCGGACACATCTGGCTGCGGAAGACGTACGGATCAGTGGAGTTGATGCCGGTGCCGTAGAAGGGAATCCAGAAAGAGATGCCATAGGTGTGGCACTGCTGCGCGAGCGGCTCGAGAATGTAGTCGCTGCGCAGCAGCGGCACCGAGCGCCGCAGCGTCTCCAGGTCGTTGCGCCGCCCGCCGGAGGCGCAGGTGTCTATCAGCATGTTCGGATGACGTCGCCGCAGTTCGTCCCAGTAAGCGAGGAAGCCCTCCACATATCTGATCTCGGCAATGCCTTGGCGATCCTCCGGGTCATTGCCGCGCCAGAAGGCGAGCGGATCAATGTTGAAGTCGTTGCGGTAGAGGTCTATGCCCTGCTCGTTGAGGAGCCGGTCCACGTGGTCGGTAAGCCACTGGCGCGCCTCCGGGTTGCCCAGGTTGAGGAGTTTGGTCTCGCCCTCGGGCCCCAGCAGCCACTCGGGATGGGCATCGTATAGCCAGGTGCCGGGGGTGACGCGCTCGGGCTCGAACCAGACAATGCTCTTGACTCCCTTGGCGTGCGCGTGGTCGGTGATGGCGCGCAGGCCGCCCGGAAAGCGGTCAGTGTCCACTTCCCAAGTGCCCGTATTCGGCCAGCCGTCCTTGTTCCAGTACCAACCGGCGTCCATCCACCAGTAGTCGAGTTTGATGCCTTCCTCAAGGTAGCGATCCACGAAGAAGATCTGGTTCTCCTTGTTGGCGTGGATCATCTCGCCGAACTGGTGGGAACTGCACGCCGCCATCCGCGGCGCCACGGGGTTGCCGAAGGGGCGCGGCAGGTTGTGCGCCAGCATGAACCTTCGCCAGACGTTGTGGGCGGCTATCCGGTCTCCCTGCCAGAACTGGAGCGCTATCAGCGGCGTGCGCACCTCTTCGCCTGGGTGCAGCGTGAAGTGCGTCAACTCTTGACCTGCCCGGACTCGCAGCCCGTTCGCCTCGTCGCGCGCGAACTCGACCGCCCACTGCCCCGGCCAGCCGATGACAACGATCACCCCCTCCTCGGGCCATTCAATGTTGAAGTAAGGCAGGTCGCTATTCGACGACCGCCCCCCCGCCGTTGCGATGCGCGTCACCGTTGCCTCTTCCAGTGGGTCCGCCATCGGGCGGTAGTCATCGGGCCGGCACGGGCTGCCCACGTGATGGTGGAGCACAAACTCCCCTTGCGCGTTGCGTTCGAAGCGAGTGTCCAGCGCCTGAATATTCGAGACAATCGGGGTGTCCGTCGTCCCGGTGTTCTTGAAGTGGAGCGTCCACTCGACGACGGGAAAGTCGTGGTACTCGACGGCGACGCAGCGAACGACTAGGCCCGTCTCAGGGTCGGTGTAGGTGAGGGTTCGCTCGGTGCGCTGCTCGTCCAGCGCCCGCACGCTTTTCTCCGACTCCCACCGGCGCAGCAGTTCCGCGGACGCTTCGCCGCCGTACACGAAAGAGAACGGCGGCTCGGTGGTATAAAGGCCACGACGCGCGCCTTCCACGAGAGGCAAGTCGGCCAACCCCACCGTGCTGCCGTCGGTCAACGTGACGCGCGCTTCCGCCCAGTCTGACTGGTCGCAACCGATGCCGTCGCCGGCGTCCTCAACCTCAATCACGAACTCGGTGGCGCCGCCGAGGTCCACGGAAACCGGCACGCCGACCATTCCCTCGCGCATGACCACGGAGCGAAAAGCCTCCTGGTCACCGACCCGCACCACGAAGACGACGCTGCCACACCCGCCGCTGGTTTGCTCGTTGGAGTCGACGCCCACGATGGCTTCGAAACGCTTGCCCGGCCCCGGCAGGCGCACAATGATCTTGCTGTAGGCGTGACAATAGAGCCCGCGCGTGTACTCCTGGTCCACGATCTTCATGGGCCTGCCCGCGCGCGAGTTCTTCTGCACCGGATCGTTATTGGCCAGCACCATGAGCGCCGGCTCCGCGGCCTGCACCTCTTGCCTCTGCTCGAACTTCGCCGCCACCCACCGCCGCGCTTCCTGCATCTCGCCGGCCATTGCGGGAACCACGCACCCCAAAACGCAGAGCATCATCAGTCCCAACGCTCCTCTCATGCGGCAGGCGGGGGCACTGCCGCAGCAACGCAGCCAGGCCTTGTGCACTGACATCAGCCCTTGATAAGGAAGAGTCGCGCGTCCAACGGGTCGAACGCCAAGCGCCTCTTCTCCCCTCCGGTCACTAGGCCGCCGGTGGTGAGGTCCACAACCTCACGGCCGTCCGACCAAGGTATCGGCGCCCACTGCACCTCGTGAGTATTGTTGACCACGGCCAGCAGTAGACCGTCGGAGGTGCGGATGGGGTGCGCTTCCAGCAAGCAGTACGGCACTTTGTAGGGGAAGTTCCAATCCTTCGGGTTCCACCACCAGTACTCAACCGTGCCTACCTGCCTGTACTCCTCCGGCAGGCCCGGCGCGGCCCCAATCGCGTCGCGCAAACGCTCCGGCGGCACGACTTCCATCCGCTTGGTGAGCCGCTCCCGCAACTCCTCCGGCAGCGGCCGCCCGTATTCATCCCGCGCCGGCGCCTCGCCCACCGCCAACACGCGAACCGAGCCGGGCAGGGCCGCAAGCGCCTTCGCCGTCTCCAGCCTGAGCCCCTTGGACCACACCACAAGCGTGCCGCGCTTCACGGTGTCGAGATCGTACTCCAACAGATACCGCCACGGCCTACCGAGCGCGCCCATCTGCGCGTAGAGCGCCGCTAGCGGATGCTGGGGCAGTCTCTCGGACCCGTCCCAGAGGCCGGGCAGGTAGTAGTTGCTCTCCGTCACCAGCACCATGAGGTCCGCGCGCTGATAGGCCGAGAAGAACTGCACCAGGTAAGGCTCCAGCGGCTTAAGCCAAGCCAGCACCTTTGGCGTGGTGCCCTGCGCGCCCAGAAGCGCGGGCCGGAAGTCGGGCGAGCGGTTCCAGATGAAGAACGCGGTTATGGGCTCGCCCAGCAGCGCGCTCGTGAAGTAGCGGTAGCGCGCCACTTTCCACGCCGGGCGGAACTGAAAGGCGTCGTGGTAAAGGTGAAACTCGGAGTTGAACAGCGGCTTGCCGGTGGTATCCGCTGCGCACTTCATCTCCCACAGCGGATGCTCCGCCACCATGTCGTCCCAGCAAGTCATGGTCATCACGTTGCTCGCGCGATGCAGGAAGGGATCGAGGCTGGTCTTGTTGCCGTAGAGTTTGTCACCGGCAAGCGGGCGCAGGCCCTGCGCGAAGACGGCGTCGTAGAAGCGGACGAAGACCTGCCGCGCGTAGCGCCGCTCCTCAAACGCCCCGGGCTGATCCGGCTCCTGATGACCGACATCCGCGAAGGATGAGTAAGACGTCCCCCATACGGCGTTCAGGTCGTCTATTGCTCCGTACTTCTCGGCGAGCCAAGCCCGGTACTGTTCCCACAGCCGAGGCGCATCGTTTGGAGCGCCCAGGCTCGGGGTGACCTCATTGCCCAGTATCACGCCCATCGCCGACGGGTGGCCGTGCAGCACCCGCGCCCAGTCGTCCACATATTTCAGGACGCGTTCCGGCTCGAGCACATCCGTGTCCAGCCCGCCGGCCTCTCCCCCGCTGCCGTAGTTGACTCCGTGCATCACGAAGAAGCGCATGCCGTTCCGGTCGCACCAGTTGAGGGCAGTTTCGGCCCGCTGCTCCACGTCCGACCCAGGGGTCGGCAGCGTCCAGACCCAGGTGCCGAAGACAACCATGTCGTAGCCCAGGCCCTGCATGCGCTCCAGAATCCTGGGGACATCCTCGGCGCTCGCGGCCTCGCCGCAGGTCATGATGATGCCGTGAGTGAGCGGAACGGAGGCCGGCCCCGGCGCGGCAGGTGCGCCGCTGCTAAGCAGGAAAGACAGGCCGAGGATTACCAGCGCGCTTGCTGACACGAAAGCACCTCCTGACGGGTGACCGGCGCTGCGGATTGTATCAAATCGGCCCGGCGCTTGCGGGTGGGCCGCCCTACCGGCTCCTTGCGCCGAAGCACCATCGCACTTCGTGCCCGCCTGCAGGCAAGCCTACACGCACGACGCACCGTTCGGGGGCGAAGGGGACCTCTGCGCCGTCAACCGTCACAGACACCAGGGAATCGCGGCTCCCGATCGTGACGCTGGTGTCCCGCTGGCTGTCGAGGCGCGCCGTGAGCGTCTTCGTGCCGCTATCCCATTCCGCCGACAGCAGCCGCGCGGGCTCCCAGTCAACGAGGAAGGGCGCCTCACGCCCGAGCAGCACCGCCACCGTGGCAGCAGCGTCAGCCCCCGGACGCCCCTTGGTGTAGCGGGCATAGGCCTTCCAGTCGCTCCAGAGGCCGTCCTCGGGCCAGTCGGGTATCCAGGCGCGCTGCGCGATGTGGCTGCAAAGACGGCCTTGGTTGTAACCCATCTCGCGCCAGTTCGGCACCGTGCGCTCGATGAACTCGCTCTGATACTCGCGCCAGAAGTCCACACCCGCCGCGCCCGAACCACCGTGGCGGGCGCCCCGACTGCGCGCCGTCAATCCAGGTGAAGCAGGGCTTTCACCCGCGTGTCGTTGCGATCCCTGAAATCGTGCAGCGCGGTCTCCACCTGCGCGAACGGATACCGGCCCGTGATGAGCGGCGTCAGGTCGAGCATGCCAGCCGCCATCAGCCTCAGCACCGCCGGGTACATCCCCAGGCTGCCCGCCACCGCACGCAACGTGATGTTCGCAAAGACGAACTTGTCTATGTCGAAGCGCTCAACCGGCTTCTCGTAGAACGCCACCACCGAGACCACGCCCATCGGCTTTACCAAGGCGAGCGATTGCTGGAACAGTTCGGTCGAGCCCGAGGCCTCAATGACGCGGTCAACCTGCGTCCGGCCTACGCGCTCGCGCAGTGCGGTGGGAACGTCCTCCCTAGTCGTGTTGATGGCGGCGTCCACGCCCAGCGACAGCGCCAGGTCGAGTTTGAAGTCCTTGCGCCCCGTTATGATCACCCTCGAGGCGCCGGACAACTTGGCCAGTTTCGCCGCCGTTATCCCGATGGGGCCGCTGCCCTGCACCAGCACCATGTCGCCCGCTCGCACCTCGGCCCGCGCAACCGCGAACATCGCCGTCGCCGCCGGCTCCACCATCGCCCCCAGGTCGAAACTGACATTGCCGGGCAGCGGGAACAGGTGCCGGTCGGGCATCACGATGTACTCCGCATAGGCGCCGTCCCAGGTGTTGATGGTTCCCACGCTGCGCGCGGAGGCGCAGGAGTAGTAGTCCCCAAGCAGGCACTCGTTGCACGCGCCGCAGGACACCGCCGTGTCCCCCACGACGCGGTCGCCAGGCTTGAAACGGCTGACCTCCGAGCCGACCTCGGTCACCACTCCTGCCGCCTCGTGGCCCATCACCA
>CAZGSV010000035.1:0-27509 GCA_964528605.1 uncultured Armatimonadia bacterium | reverse complement strand
TGGTCCTCCTCTCGCTCGCCGTGCGCCCGCTGGCGCAGCCGCCGTTCCCCTTGGCCAGGCTGCCGTGCTCGGGGGAGCAGGAAGTGTGAAGCGGGCCATCGAGATACTGGTGATCGTCTCGAGGCTGCCCTCCGAGGAGTGCGCCGCCTGCAAGCGGATTGTGCGGGAGGTCACGGAGACATATCGCCCTCGGGTCGGTTTTCGGGTCATCGGGGTGCTGGATCCTGCGGCCGAGCCCTACAGGGGGCTGATGACGCCGGCCGTCCTGGTCGCGGGACGCGTCATCTCGGAAGGGCATGCCCCGCGGCGGGAGCAACTGGAGCAGTGGGTCAGGGAGTTGCTTGAGGAGCAGAGTCCGCGAGCAAGCAGAGACACCTACGTTGGCCCCATGCTGGAACTAGAGGCATTCATCCTCGACGGCGTCATTGACGAGGTCGTCGGGCTGGTCAAGCCCGGAAAGGAAGCGGCGGTCTACCTGGCGCGCAAGCGCGGCAACCCCCCGCGTTTGTTCGCCGCCAAGGTTTACAGGGATGTTCTGCACCGGTCCTTCCGCGACGACTCCGTGTATCGGGCGGGCCGCTTCGTGCCGGATGCGCGCATGAGGCGTGCAGTGGCCAAGGGCACCCGCCGAGGGAGGCCGGTCCGCTTCGGCCTGTGGGTCGGGCGGGAGTGCGAGGTCCTGCAGCGCCTTTACCAGGCGGGCGCGGACGTGCCGCGGGTGATTGGCGCGAGGGGGAGCGCGATCCTTATGGAGTACATCGGAGACGAGGAGGGCCCGGCGCCGATGCTGCGCGACGTGCGCCTGGGTGTGGACGAGGCCCGCCGCCTGTTCGACCAAGTCGTCGGCAACCTGGAGGTGTTCCTCAACGCCGGGATCGTTCACGGCGACTTGTCCCCCTACAACATCCTCTACTGGCGCGGGGGCATCAAGATCATAGACTTCCCGCAAGCGGTTGACCTCTGGGTGACCGCGGACGCCGCCGACCTCTTCGCGCGCGACGTCCAGAACGTCTGCGATTTCTTCGCCCGCTTTGGCGTGCGTTGTTCGACGACGGAGGTCCTTCGCCGCTTCCAGCACGTCCTGCGGATCACCGAAGACAACAACACCAAGGGGTTCCGCGCACCGCACGAAAATGAGAACCCGGAGACAGTAGCGGGCTCTTCAGGCGATGACCCATGTCACCCGTGACGCCCGAGCAGGCGCACCGCGTGGCCGAACGCCTCCTCCTCCGCCCGCAGCGACTCGAGCCTTTTCGCCCGAAGGTCGGCGGCGGGGATTCGCACGCCTTCCGCCTGTGGCTTGGCGGCGAAGCACTGTTGCTGAAGATCATGAGGCGCGCGGGCAGCCCAATCGGGGTGTATTTCCACCAGCGCCTCAAGCAGGCTGGCGTGCCCGTCCCCGAACTCGTTGCCTTTGACGCGCACGCGGGCCCCGCCGGTGAGGCGTGCGCCGTATGGGAGTGGGTCGAAGGCGAGCCCGCTGAGTGGGGGCCTGGGGAGCCGTGTCCCTACGACGAGGCGGAACTGGGCGTGCTGCTACGCCGCATCCACGAGTTGGGACGCGACGGGCCGTTCGGTCTGCTGGGAGACGACCTCGGCGAGCGCATGTTTACCTCGCATCCTGACCTGGGGCCGGTGAGCGAACGTTGGTCAGGATTCTTCCACTGCGAGCGCGCCGCTCGACGCTACTACGACAAGGGGTACTTCACGCGGCGTGAGGCCGACGCCATCTCATCGCTCGCGGAATGCCTGAGCGACGAACTGGACCAGACCCAGCCGCGCCTGCTCCACATGGGCGACATAATGCACGGAGGCAACCTCATTGTCTCCCCGGGCAGCCGACGCATACTCGCTGTGGTTGACTACGTGGAGTCAATGACGGGCGATCCTCGCTGGGAACTCGCCTGGTTCGACTACTACTTCGGCCAATGTCCCTTCGCCCGGGCGCCTTTCGATATGGCTCGTTTCCGCGCCGCCTACGGCACGGAACACGATGCCGCGGACCGGCTCGGCGGCTTCTACCTTGCGGCGGTCCTTCTCTTCGAGAAACTCCTCTTCTTCGACCCCTCGTCGGCGTGCGGCCGGTGGGCAATAGCCACGGTCAAGCGCCTGCTCGGGAACTAGGGACAGCAACCGCTTTTCTGCCTATAACCATGCGGAGAAAAACGGTCGCTGCGGGGCTGTTGAAAAAGCGGGGGTGATGGGGAGTGGAGGGAGGGGCTAGTAGGCCGGGGCGGGGCAGAGGCATGGCTTTAGGAAAAGGCGCGGCAGCAGCAAAAGGGGACGCGGAAGAGTCTGCCCGCCTCAGGCGGGCTGCGTCTTGGCTTCGGCACGCACCCCCTCCAACCTACAGCGCTGCTGCTTGTAGGCCGCTCGCGGCACTACGAAGCGCCTGCGCCAGTACGACGCCAACGGCGACGGCCTCAAACCCCGCGCGCTCGCCCACATGCGGCCCAGGTCCATCTGGGCCGTCGAAGACGCGCGCCGCCCAGCCTCCTCTCTCCACCCGTAGGGGCGACCCGGCGTGCTCGCCCCTTTCCTGTAGGAGCCCCGCCACGGCGGGGCGAAAGGGCGCCGCCAGGCGTCGAGCGCAACCGCGGCCCCACGGGCCGCCCCCCGGTTTTGCTCTATGCTACCTACTACCCACTCTCCTCCCCCTCTGGCCGCCGCCCGCCCTCCGTCGTACAATCCCCCCAAAAGGGGGAACCGACATGCAACGTCGCGCGGCGGTTATCGTGCTGCTGGTCGCGCTCGCGGCCGCCGTTCTGCTCTACCTGCGCTGGCGCGCCGGCGAGGCAGCCCAGGTCCGCCGCACCATCGAGGTCATGCGCCAGGCCGGCGAGGCCAAAGACGCCAAGCGCTTCATGAGTTACATCTCCCCCTCCTACCGCGACCACCTGGGCTTCCAGTACGAGCTGGTAGCCAGGCTGGTGGAGATCGTCACCCGCGGGCCGGAGGAGTACCGCGTCTCGCTGCGCGGGCTCAGGGTGTCCGTGAAAGGCAAGAGCGCCGTCGCCAGGATGAACGCCTCCGTCACCATTGACCGGGGCGAACCTCTCACCGGCGACCTGCTCGTCGAGTTGCGCAAGGAGGGAGGCCGCTGGCGGGTCACCTCCTCCGCGGGCTGGCAGGACTTCTTCGCTGACGAATCGCCGCGCCGCGCGCGCGGCAGCGTCTGAGCCGGCGACCAAGTAGGTGGTAGGTGACAGGTGGTAGATCGTAGACAACCCAACAGCCTCCCTGAACCGGCGCGGAACTCCCACGCCCCACACTCAGAGCCAACCCACTCGCGAATTGGCCTCTCATGCTACCTACTACCTACCACCTACTTCCCGCCAGGGGGGTGCTGTGGCCATGATCGAGATCGGCCAAGAAACCCAACTCTTCATTGACGACTACCTCCTCGAGCGCCGCGACAACAGCGTCCGCCACCTCCATCAGCCGCGTAAGCATGAAGCCAACCCGATCCTCCGCCCCGACCGTCCCTGGGAAGGCCCCTCCGTGATCCTCTACGGCACCGTCCTCTACGACGAGCCCGCCCGCGTCTTCAAGATGTGGTACCAAACCTACGCCCGCCACGAGCAGCCTCCCGAGAACACCTGGATCTGCTACGCCACCTCCATGGACGGCATCGTTTGGGAAAAGCCCGACCTCGGACTCGTCGAGTCCAGGCGCTCCCGCGCCAACAACATCATCCTGCCGCACCTGCACGACTCGCGCCACCTCGACAGCCCGAGCCTGCTCTGCGACCCGCGTGACCCCGAGGAGAGCAGGCGCTACAAGTTAGTCGTCTATGCGGCGCCCAACCAAGGCCGCGGCCTCTACGCCGCCTTCTCTCCGGATGGCGTGCACTGGCGCTGGCGCGAAGCCCCCCTCCTCCCCGACCTCGGTGACCGCACTAACATTTGGTACCAACACGAACAACGCAAGTACAAAGTCTGGACCCGCCTGCGCGGCTACTCCAAGCGCGTCGTCGCCGAGAGCGACAGCGAGGACTTCGAGCACTGGAGCCCGCAACGCCTCGTCCTCGAGCCCGACCGCGAAGACCCCTCCGACACCGAGTTCTACAGCGCCACCGCTTTCAAGTACCAGAGCATCTACCTCGGCTTCCTGGAGGTCTTCCACGTCAACGCTCGCCGGCTGGACACGCAACTGATATGCAGCCGCGACGGCGTCAACTGGCGCCGCGCCGCCGACCGCCAGGTCTTCCTCCCCAATGGCCCCGAGGGCAAGTTCGACTGCTGGTGGGCCTTCCCCGCGAGCAATCCGCCCCTAAGAGTGGGCGACGAGTTGTGGATTTGGTACAGCGGCCGCGCTAACCCCCACGGCCCACCCCCGCCCCCCCCGCCGGGCTACTTCTCCGAGATCGGCCTCGCCAAGATGCCTCTGGATCGCTTCGTCTCTCTCGACGCCGAAGGCCAGGAAGCCACCGTCACCACCAAGCCCCTCGTCTTTCGCACGGGCTCGCGTCTGGAGGTCAACGCCGACGCCACCCGACGCTCGTCTCCCGCTGCGGCCAACTTCGCTCGCCAAGGTGGCAACGTGACCGCCTGGCTCAAAGTCGAAGTGCTCGACGAAGCGGGCCACGGCATCCCCGGCTATTCGCGCGACGACTGCGACCCCATCACCGGCGACTCCCTCGCCCACCCCGTAACCTGGCACGGCCGCGCGGACATTGCCACCCTCGCCGGCAAGCCCCTGCGCCTTCAGTTCCTGATGTACGGCACCCGTCTCTACGGCTTCAGGATCGCGGCCTCCTAGTGCACAACCCCGACCGAACTCGCCGCGCCGCTCCGAACGCGGCCTTACTTCGGGTAGTGCCGCGCGATCGCGCTCGCCAGGTTGCCGAAGGTGTGTGCCAGCATGTAGGCTGCGCACAACACCGGCGCCACTTTCTCCCACCAACTCCCATACCGCCGGCAGACCAGCGTCACCAGCGCCAACTTGCCCACGTCAGGCATGTAGAAGTACCGGCTCGCCGGCGAAGCGTATATCAACTGCGGCGCCGCCGGCATCGCAAAGAGCGCCGCCCACGCCACCGCGAACCATCCCAGCCTCTTGCACCGACCAGTCAGCGCCATGGCCAAGAACGCCACTGCAACCCCGAACTCCACCGGCAGCCTCGCCGCCCTCCCGAACTCGAGCAAGCACAGATAGGTCACTCCCCCAAGCACCAGCGCGCCCCCCAGCATTACCACCCGCCTCAGGAGCGCCCGCCACTCCACACCGGGTGCAAAGACGCCCCCACAGAGCAGCCCGACGCTCGCCACCACAGCAGCAGGCCCGAGCACGTAGTACTTCAGCGCCGTCAGAGGGAGCCTCGTCCAAAGGAAGGCGAAAGTGTAGAGCTGCGGAGCCAGATAGAAGGCGTAATGTCGCGCCGTCCTGGTCGCGTACAGCCAGAACCAACTTGGATGCCCCGTGAACACCGCGCCCAGCTGCCACCGCAACACACAAAAGGCGCCCAGGCACAACCAGAACACTCCGGCCACTAACGCTTTCCGCGGACGGGTCAACCCCGACGAAAACGCCACGCCCAGCGTCACCGCCGCCGGGAACACGAACGCCGTCTCCTTGCTCCCCAGCGCGAGCAGGAAGCACAGCGCCGCCGGCGCCAGAAGCGCCAACCGCCCCTCGCACGTGAAAATCAGAAACACCGCCGACCACAGGCAAAAGAACAAGCACAGCAGATCGCAGTTGGCCCCGATCCACACTATCGCCTCCGGAATGACCCACGCCAACGCCAGCACGGCCGCCACCAGAGCCGTGGCGCGACTGCCGGTCAGCCTCCACATCAACCAGGCGAAGAGCAGGATATTCGCCGCATGCAGCGCGAGCGACAGCAGATGAAACCCCAGGGGACGGCTGCCCCAGAGCGCCACCCCCAACTCGAATGCGAGAAACTGCGTCGGGCGATATATGCCCTGCGGGCTTGACCTGATGGGCGTGACGCCCGCTGCCTTCCCTGGCAGATACCAGACGTTGGTCTCCGCATTCTTCACCAAGGCCCGGTCGTCGTGCAGAGCCCACCCAAGTCGCGGCACACGCCAGTAGGTCAGCAGAACGCCGGCCACCACCAGAGCGGCCAACCACGCCCAGAAGTAGCGCCGACCAGACTCCGCAGCACGCTTCCTCACCGCGGCCCAAGCCACTAGGCCTAGCCCCCTATGGCCCCCAGACCCTTGCCCTCACTATTCTACCGTCCCCATCCCCCGCCCACAACGCCCCGCGCCAGCCTGTCCACCCGCCCGCAGCCTCCCGCCAACCGCAGCGGCGCTCCCCACAACGGGCTAAGCAGCGGCCCCCCCAGCACGCCGACACTTGCAGTGGCGCACAGCGCTCCCCCTGAGTAGAATCACGCCACCCCGAAGGCCGGAGAGACGAATTGAGCGAGAAGCAGGTCGCCTGCGCCAAGTGCGGGGCCGTCGCCCCGCCCGGGGCGAGCCATTGCGTACGCTGCGGCGCACCACTGGCGGCGCAGCCCCCGACCCAGACGCAGTTGGCGATGACGCAGCCCACTCAGCAGCAAGGCGTGCAGTGCCCCGCCTGCGGCCAAGTCCGGACTCAGCCCGGCGACTTCTGCGGCAACTGCGGCGCCCGCCTAGCCTCCGCAACCGCGCCTGCCCCCTCCGACGCCACCGTCGCCATGGTCAGGTGCCCCCGCTGCGGCAGGATGATGCCCTGCAACCGTCCCCTCTGTTCCATCTGCGGCGCCCCCCTCCACCTCGCTGCCCCCTCCTACGCGACCGCGCCCGCCGCGGTCGGAGTCACGGAGCGCCCCACCAGCGCTTTGCTCGTCGCCGGCCTAGTTAGCGCCTTGCCCATCGTGCTCCTCAACCTCCTCATCGGCAGCGTCACCCACAGCGCCATCTTCCCGCCCGTCGTCTTCCTGGCCGCCACTCTCTTCTGGGCCGTCATCGGCGTGCTCATTGGCCTGCGCATGGGCTGGCACAGCCCGCCTGACTACGACACCGGCTTCATCACGGGCCTGTGGGTGTCCGCCGCGGGCTATGCCGTCGCCGTGCTGCTCGCCTCCGCCACCGTGCGCCAACTCGCCAGCGGCCCCTACGCCACCATGTTCTGGTCTGGTTGCGGAGTCTTCCTGGGCGCCTCCGTCGCTGCCGTCACCGGCGGAGTCATCGGCCTCATCGCCGTCGCCGTCTTGCGCGCCCTTGCCGGTGCCGGCGGCGTCGGTTATTCCGGCATCACCAGCGCCAGGCGGGTCGCCCTCCTCGGAGTGGTCGGCGGGCTGGCCATCTTCCTCGCCGTCATCGTAGGCCTCGTAGTCATGCTCGCCGGCGGCCCCGCCCCCAAAGCCACCGTCTACCAGGTCGGGGAAACGGCCAAGGTGGGCACCGTGGAATGGACCGTCACCGAGGTGAGTGTGATAAGGCAGCCGGGCGGGTCGGACTTCCTCCTGGTCGGCCTCAAGGGCAACAACCTCGGCGACCGCCTCGTCTTGCTCAACCCCGCCAACTTCGTCGTGCGCGACGCCGCCGGCAGGGAATACGCCTCCGCGCCCGAAGGCCAGGTGCTGGCGCAGGTCCGCCGCGGCGACACCGCCCTTATCGCCCGTGGCATAGAGGGCAAGTCGGAGATCCAAATCTGGGAGCCCTTCCTTGCCCCCCCCGACACCAAAGACCTCCGCCTGGTCATCAAGGGCGGTCTAGGAGGCACCGGGCAAGTGGAGATCATGCTTGGTGAGCCCCGCGAGGAGGCTCCACCACCGCCGCCCACGCCCGAGGAAGCGGCGCCCCCGATCGAAGGCTTCTAACGCTTAGCCGCCAAAGCCTCAGCCACGGCCCGTGCCACCGCCGGCCCCTTCTTGTTGCCGCAGTGTACGCTCAAGCACACGCAACCGCTGTCGCTCGGCCAGGCGTAGATCCTCACGCCCTCGGCCGACCCGCCTAGGTGTCCGCAGGAACTGCCGCACCGCGGACACAAGCCCGCCACCCTCTCGCACAACCCCGAGACTCGGCTGATGACCGCCCAACAGTGCTCACTCGACGAACGGTACACGTAACAGTAGGTCGGCAGTCCCCCAATAGTGCACGGCCCCGCCGACGCGGGCTCCAGCCCGAACTTGCCCAAGTCCACCGGAAAAGCCATGCTCTGTGGCGCCTTCCCCTGCGCCAACTCGCTGTGCCCGCTCGTCCGGTGCACCGCGTAGTGCGCCTGCGCCGCGTCCAGCCAACTGTGCGGCGCGCGCGTCGGCCACAACGCCGCCCAGGAACCCGCGAAAATCGTCAGCACCCCGATAATCCCCAGCGCGGACGTGCGCCACACGGCCATCATCGGCAGGACCACCCACGCCCGCCGCTGCTGCCCAAAGCGTCCTGCCGCTCCCTCCCACAATGCCGCGGGCACCTCCGGCCGAGGTGCCCGCTCGCGAACTACCCGCTTGATCGCCGCCATCCGCTCGTACAACATTCGGCAGGCCGGACAGCGCTCCAGGTGCATTCGCAGTACCCATCTGCCCCAGGCCCATCCCTCGCCGTCCACCAACGCCGACACTCGCTCCTGCCAGCGCTCGTCCGGGTGTGTCTTAGCCACCTTAGGCCAACCCCCGCTTGCGAGCATACTCGCGCAGCATCTTCATCAGCCGCTGGCGCCCGCGAAACAACCGCGAGCGCACCGTCCCGACCGGAATCGAGAGCATGCTCGCGATCTCGTTGTACGACATGTCCTGCATATCGGCTAGGATCACCACGATGCGAAACTCTTCCCGCAACTCTATCAGCGCCTCGCGGACCTCCTCGTCGAGCACGTTATCCAGGTAGTTTGCTTCGGTGGGCTTCGCGGCCGCCAGTTCCACCGCCGTCAACTCC
Organism: uncultured Armatimonadia bacterium; assembly: GCA_964528605.1. Classification (GTDB taxonomy): domain Bacteria; phylum Armatimonadota; class Zipacnadia; order CAZGSV01; family CAZGSV01; genus CAZGSV01. The sequence goes on along the minus strand of CAZGSV010000035.1, from coordinate 18,681 downwards.
GCCCCGGGTGTCACGTCGTCCAGCGGCATCGTTGCCGGCGCCCGGCTCTGCTTCCGATACTGGTTGATGTAGGTGTTCGTCAGTATCCGCCACAGCCACGCCTTGAAGTTCGTCCCCTGCCTGAACTGGTGAAAGGAGGCAAACGCCCGCACCAGCGCCTCCTGCGCCAAGTCCTCCGCGTCCGCAGGATTCCCCGTGAAGTACAGCGCCGTCGCGTACAACTCCCTCTCGTACCGCCGTGCCAGCCCCTCGAACTCCTCCGTACGCTGCTCGGCCGCCTCTCCGCGGACAGGACCTCTCATGGTCCTGTTCCCCAAGAGACGCGGCCAAGCCGGGGCTGAGATTCCTGCCACACACACCGCCATGTTCCACTAACCCCAACTTGCAGAACGTTGGCCCGCGCGCGGAAAGTTCCCACGACTGCGCAACTCCCGCTCCGCTTCTCGGCGCTCGCTGTGGGCTCCACGCTTGTCCGCCTATCCCTTCAGCGCCGCCGCCGTCAGACTCCCGATAAACTGCTTCTGCAGCGCAATGAAAACTATTGCCATCGGTAAAGTCACCAAAAAGCCGCCCGCCATCTGCACCCCCTGCAGCAACTGCCCCCGCGGCAGCGACAGGTTCTGCAAGCCTATCGGCAGCGTGAAGACTTCCGACTTGTTGAAGTAGATCAGCGGGCCGAAGAAGTCATTCCAGAGGTAAGTGAAGGTGATGATCCCCAGCGCCGCCAGCAACGGCCGGCACAGCGGCAGCACCACCCGCGTGAATATGGACCACTCGCCCCCGCCGTCCAACTTCGCCGCCTCCAGCAACTCCGTGGGCACCGCCGTCAGGATGAACTGCCTCGCCAGGAATATCCCAAACGCGTCCGCCGCCCCCGGCACCGTCAGCGCCCACACCTTGTTAACCCACCCCAGCCGCGAGCAGATGATGAACGAAGGCACCACGAACAGCGAAGCCGGCAGCATCATCGTCGCCAGCACGAAGATGAACAGCAGCCCCCGCCCCGGAAAGCGATGCTTGGCGAACGCATACCCCGCCATGGTGCAGAACAACATCCGCAGCACCACTCCGATGGCCGCCACCCGGATGCTGTTGAAGAAGTACAGCCACATGGGCGCGACTTCGAACAACTTCCGATACTGCACCCAGGTGAACCGCCGCGGCAGCAGGTAGGCGTTGTTCAATTCCGCCATGGGCTTGAAAGAGGTGAACACCATCCACAAGTAGGGATATAGGGTCCACGCCGCGCCCGCCAGCAACACGCCGTAGATCAGCATGCGCGCCGCCACCGCCCCAGGCGTCGTGCGGTACCGTGGACCCCAAGCCTCACCCCCGCTCATCCCGACTCCTCACAATCAGATACGTCAGCGGCAGCGTCAGGAAGAAAGCCACGCCCAACATCACGTAGGCGATGCTGCACGCATAGCCGAACCGCAGGTACAGAAACGCATTGGTGTACAAGTAGTAGTAGATCGTCTCCGTCGCGTGCACCGGCCCTCCCTTGGTCAACAGCAGCACCTCGGTGAAAACGTTGAACGCTCCCAGCGCCGTGGTAAACACCACGAACAGCGTCATCGGCCGCAGCAGCGGAATCGTGATGTGCCACAGGCCCTGCGCCGAGGAAGCGCCATCCACGTGCGCCGCCTCGTACAGCTCCCGCGGTATGCTCTGCAACCCAGCCAAGAAGAAGATCGCCGTCCAGCCGATGCCGCCCCAGGTGGTCAGTATCAGCACCGCAGGCAGCGCGTAGGTGCGGTCCGTGGTCCAGTGCGGCGGCGCACGGAATATCTTGAAGTGCTCCGCCAAGGCCGGAATCGTCCGCCCCAGCCACCGCAGCAACACGTTCACTGACCCCGTCTCCGGCTGGTACAACTGCAAGAAGATGAAGACGATGGCCACCACCGTGGTCACCGCCGGCAAGTAGTACGCTGTGCGGAACACGTTCCTCCCCGGCACCGGCCCGTTCAGACACACCGCCAACAGCAGCGCCAGCGCCGTCACCAGCACCACCGCCGCCGCCAGGTACATCCCCGTAACCCGCAGCGCATTGTGGAAGAGCGGATCGTGGATCAACTCACGGTAGTTATCCAACCCCAGATAGAAAATGCGGCTAATCCCGTTCCAATCGCACAGGCTCAGGTAGAAGGAAAAGCCGATCGAGAACAGTCCGAATGTCGAAAACAGAATGAAGAACGGAGACACAAACAGGTACGAGCTCCGCGCCTGCCACAGCCTCTCGGCAAAGGGGATTCTCCGCCGCGCCCCCGCGTAAATGCCCACCGTCATCAGCGCGAACAACCCCAGAGGAATCGCCACGTAGGTCCAGCGAAACGCAACCCCTTGCGCCCCCCCGGTGAGCGTCTTGCCCCGTCGCTCGTCCTGCGCGAAGACTTCGTTGACCTTCGCCGCCGCGTCGTCCAGCGCCTCCTTGACCGTCTTCTGGCCGTTCACCGCGAGCCACAGCGCCTCGTTGAGCGCACTGTGGATCTCCTCGTAGTGCGGGTAGAAGCGCACCGGCCGCGCCACGCGCGCCCCCTGCGCGAATATCGAGAAGATCTCCTGCCCACCAAAGTAGGCGTAGCGGTAGTGCAACTTGGTCTCGGTCCAGAAGCCGGGCTGGGCGGGGAAGGAGATGTCCCCGAAGTACTGGCGCATCAACCCCTCGCTGAGCAGGAAGCGCAGCAGCCGCACCGCTTCCGGCTTGTGCTCCGCCAGCGAAGGAATGATCAGGTTGAATCCGCCGATGCACGACCCCGGCGTCACGCCCCGCTTCACAAACGGCACGTAAGCCGCCACCCGCCACTTCCCCCGCAACTCCGGCGCCCGCGTCCGCAGGTCCTTCTGCCACCAAGGGCCGACGAAGTGCATCGAGATGAACCCCTGCCGCATGGCCTCCAACGGGTCCACACCCCGCTGCGCCTTGTACACCACCGCCACCTGGTGCTTGCGCACCAGGTCCACGTAGAACTGCAGCGTGTCAATGCCGATGGCGTCATTGAAGGCCGCCCGCCGCTCGCTCTCCTCCAGCAGCCGGCCCCCGCTGGGGAGGAAGAAGTTGAAGTACCAGCCCCCGTAGCCCGTGTCTCCCTGAATCTCGTCCTCGGCCAGGTGTATCGCGTAGCGGTCAATGACCCCGTCCCCATTCAGGTCCTTCGTGATTTCCTTGGCCAGCCGCAGAAAATCGTCCCGGTTCGTCGGAAACGACTTCAGCCTCGCCTTCTTCATCGCCGGCTCCACCAAGTCGTTCCGGTAGTACACCGCGTTGAAGTCCAGGTCCCAAGGCACCGCGAAAATCCGTCCCTGATACGTGTACGTGTCTACCGTGGACGGCAAGAAGCGCTTGAAGAACTCCGGTTCCAGGAACTCGTCCACCGGGCTGATCCCGCCCGCCGCGAACACCGCTCCTACCCACTCGCGGTCCCCCACCACCAGGTCCGGCACCCCCGAGCGCGCCGCTAACACCGTCAGCAACTTCTGCCGCACGAACTCCCAGTCGCGGACCTGCATGTCCACCTGGATGTCCGGGTTCTGGCGCTCGAACTCCTTCAAGTACCGCCCCACGGTCTGGTCCACCCCGGACATCATCCAGAACGTGATCTTCGTCTTGCGCGCCGCCCCCGCCTGGCCCGCGCACAGACACACCGCGGCCAGCAGCAGGAGAGTCACGCACAGGCGCCGCCCCATCTGCCTAGGGTAGCCCTCTGGCGCCACCCAACCGGCCCAAAACCCCGCTCCACCCATCCCCCGCAATTTCCGCAGGAGCCCCGCAACCAGCGGGGCCGCAACCCGGTTGCACTTTTCTGCGAGCGCTAAGACCGCCAATGATTCCGGCTCCTCCACCGATCGAGGGCGAGCCGCAGTGGCGACTGCCACCCTCGTCACCCGGAGGTGAAACTACCATCAGCCCGCCGCCAGGGTCAACACGCCCGCACTCTTGACCTCGCCATCCTGCCCCCGTACACTTCCTCCTCGTGATGCGCTTGCTCAAGCCTGTATCCTTGTTTCCCACCCTAGCCGCGTTGCTGTGCCTGGGCCTGCTAATCCTCCTCTCCGGCTGCGGCGGAAGCGAGAGCACCAGCCCATTCCCCGGCGGCGCCCTCTTCGCCCTCAGCCCCACCCAGACCTCCGTCTCTCGCTACTCACTCTCCAGCGGGCCGCTGACTCCCAACCTCTTCACTACCGGCGCCCAGCCCGTGGACCTAGCCCTCCGCCTCGGCAAGGCCTACGTCCTCGACGCCGCCACTCGCTCGCTCCAAGTCTTCACCACCGCCGACGGCGTCCCCCTCGGTAACGTGCCTTTAGGCGACAACGCCGTGCCCGTGCGCGTCCTTCCCTACGTGGACACCGTCGCCTACGTGACCGACTCCGGCACCGGCTCTCTGCTCATCGTCGATCCCAAGGCCGGCACCCTCACTCGCCAGATCGCCCTCGGTGGCACGCCCACCGCCATGGCCATCACGCTTAGCAAGATCTACGTCACCAACACCCAATACGACCCGGTCGCCCAGACCTACGGCCAGGGCACCGTCAGCGTCGTCAGCACCAGCACCGGCAACGCCCTCTTGAACAGCATCAGCGTCGGCTCGGTGCCGCTGGCGATTGTCGCCGACACCAGCGGCTCCGTGGACGTCCTCTGCGCCGGCGCGGGGGGGGAGGCCGCCTCCCAGGTCTATCACATCAACGGACGCTACGACGTGATCATCGGAGCCCCCGTGGCCCTGGGCGGCCACGCGGTTGACCTCGCCCTCGGGGAGGACAAGCGCGTCTACGCCCCTGCCTCCGCGTCGGCCGGCCTCGGCACCTCGGCCGGCGTCATCGTTTACGATTGGGAAACGGGCGCGCTCGTCTGCGGCGGCGACAACCCCATCGCCGTCGGCCCCGATCCCATGTCCGCCGTCGCGTTGTCCGGCAAGCGGGTCGCCGTCGCCGACCGGACCACCGGCGAAGTCCATCTCATCAACGAAACCCTGGCCGCGAGCCTCCTTACCACCTTCACTCCCCAGATCACCCGCCTCGCCGCCGAATAGCACCTTCTGTCCACTGGCCACTATCTCTCCCACTGCCCACCGGCCCCTGTACCTCCCACTGACTACTGTCCTTACACCCTCTACCGTCTACCGCTCCCTCCCTACCTACTGTCTGCCGTCTACTACGCCCTACTTGCCACCACCGCCCCTACTGCCGCACAATAGCCCCCAACCGAAAGACGGGCGCGGTAGAGCGTGCGACTGGAGCCAACCCAATGAGCGAACAACAGCAGTTCCCCTTCCAAGTGCCGACCAAGGTGGTCTTCGGCCCCGGCGTCCTCGCCCAAGCAGGGGAGTTGTGCGCTCCCTTCGGCCAGCGCGCCCTCATCGTCACCGGCCAGCAGTCCTCTAAGGACTCCGGCGCCCTCTCGCGCCTGCAAGACGTCCTCTTCCAGGCCGGCATCACCTCCGACGTCTGGGACCAGGTCACCCAGAACCCCGCCTGCTCCCTGGTTGACGCCGGCGTGGCGCGAGCCAAGGAGTCCGGCGCCGACTTCATCATCGGCCTCGGCGGCGGCTCCGCTCTCGACGCCGCCAAGGCAGTCGCAGTGCTCATCGCCAACGACGCCCCCGCCGCTCGTTACCTCGGCGAAGGCGAGCCCCCCCAACCGGGGCTCCCCTGCGTCGCCGTCCCCACCACCGCCGGCTCCGGCGCCGAAGTCACCAACAACGCCGTGCTCACCGATACCGATCGGCGCCTCAAGACCTCCATCCGCGGCGACCACCTCTGGCCCCGCCTCGCCCTCGTGGACCCGCTGCTCACCCTCACCGTGCCCCCCCCGCTGACGGCCTCCACGGGAATGGACGCCCTCACCCAGCACCTCGAGGTCCTCGCCTCCATCAAGGCCAACCCCGTCACCGACGCGCTCGCCCTCCGGGGCGCCGAACTGGTCTTCCGCTACCTGCCGCGCGCCGTCGAAAACCCCGACGACCTCGAAGCGCGCAGCAACCTTTCCCTCGCCAGCATGACCAGCGGCGTCGCCCTCGCCAATTCCGGCCTCGGCGTCGCTCATGGCCTCTCCCATCCTCTCGGTGCGCTCTACGACCTACCTCACGGCCTCCTCTGTGCCGTGCTCCTTCCTTACGTGATGGAGTTCAACCTCGAAGTGGCCGCGCCCAAGTACGCCCAGCTGGCTGCCGCCTTTCACATCAACCCGGAAGGACGATCCGTTGAAGAGTTGGCCGTCGCCGTGCACGGGGCCGTCTGCGAGTTGAGCGACCGTGTCGGCATTCCTCCCTCGCTCCGCGAACTTGGCGTCCAGGAAGATGACCTGCCCTGGGTCGCCGAGAACGCCCTGCGGGGCTCCACCCTCAAGAACCCGCGCACACCCACCAATGAGGACCTGCTCCTCTTGCTAGAGGAGGCCTTCTAAGTCTGGGGAGGGGAGATTCCCAGTGGTCTGCAGCTATTGCGGTCAGTCCCTGCCTGATGGTTCTCGGTTCTGCTTTCAGTGTGGGCGCGCCCTTGGCCAAGAATCGTCGCAAGAGGGCGCTGTCACCTGCCCTGGCTGCGGGCGCACGCTCGCGCCCGGGCTGCGCTTCTGCACCGCCTGCGGCACTCCTTTAGCGGGCGCCTCCCCGCCGCCTCCGGCGCGGCGCAAGTCCGGCGTCCCCGCCTGGGGCTGGGTGCTCATCGGCTGCGGATCGCTCGCCGTCCTCGGCATCGCCGCCATGATGGTGGTCGGCTACTTCTGGTTGCACGCCTTCCGCCCCGCGATGGAGAGCATGTCCGAAATCCAAACGCGCGCTTCGCTCACCTCCATGCGCAACGCGGCCAAAACCTTCTACGCCCACTGCGGCGCCTACCCCGAGAACCTCACCGACCTCGCCGCCGGCAAGCCGCCCAAACAAGGGCTCGTCGCGCAGGACGGCAAGGTGGTCGCGGCTCCCATCAAGCCCGAATCCTGGCGCGGGCCTTACCTCCATTCCGACATGACCTTCCCTACCGGTATCCCGCTACCACCGGGCGTCACCGCCCTACCGTTCAACAGGATCACCGGCGGCAACTCGCAGGGTCGCGACTGGTCCTACGAGAAAACCGACCCGGCCAAACTCGGGCGCGTGGGAATGGGCTCCGCCGCCACCGGAAAGGACAAAGATGGCAAATCCTATAGCGAATGGTAAGCCGGTAATGCGCGCACCTGTTGTCGCGCTCGTCCTTGCGCTGTGCGCGGCCCTGGCCTCCTCTGCTGTCGCCCAGCCGGCCAGATACGTGACCGTCCAAGCGCCACCCGGCAAGTACGCCTACACCCTCATCTGGGAGGAAGCCGGGCAGCAGGCTCAGCGCGGCCCCGAATCGGTCGAGTCTCTGCCCCTGCGGGTGGACCTGTCCGTCCTCCCGCCCGGAGCGCAGAAGGCCCGCCTGTCTCTGTCCGAGCGCGAAGGGGCCAGGTCGGCCGTCGTGTCCATCACCCCCGGCCAGTCCCTCACCCTCAAACCCGAGGACTTCCGCTACCTCAGCCGCCTCACCGTTCGCCTCGTCATCCCCGACCGGAACGCCTCCTACGCGGCGAGCGTCACCCTACTCCAACCTCCCGAGCCCTCGCGCGCGAAAGACGTGACCATCGTCGGCGGCAAAGCAGAGACCGTCTTCGAACTCGTGCCCCTGGGCGCCGTCACCTTGCGCGTCGAAGGCAAGGGCCTCAAGGCCGACGAGGCCAAAGTCCCGCTGCTCTCGCCCGAGGGCAAACCAGTGACCGACATCACGCGCAACCTCCAGCCAACCGGAGAAGCCCCCCCGCGCGGCGCGCCTCGCAGGCTCGACGCCTTGGTCTCCAATTGGGCACGCACCCTCTTCCTGGTCAGTCTCCTCGCCGCACTGCTGGCCGCCGTGGTCGCCCTCGTTGAGCATCCCGGCAAGGCCATCGCCGGAGGCCTCACCAACTGGCTCCTGTGGCTTGTGCCGCTCCTGGGCCTAGGCCTCTCAGCCGCCACCACCACCGCCATGGCCTACCGCGAGAGCACTTTCGGCCTTCAGGCGTTGTGGTCCCTCGCCGGTGTGGCCGTGCTCTTCCTAGCGGCGACCCTCGCCGAAGCAGGGCGCCGTATCGCAGCAGCGGCCGCCACCGCCGCCCTCGCCGCCAGCCTGGTCGCCCCCATCGCCTTTGCTGAGCCCATCTCCGCGGCCCTCGGGCCCGTCGCCATAGCCATTGTCCTCTCCGCCATCTGGGCCCTCGCCGCAGCAGGCTACATCGCCGCCCAGGTCCCCAGCGCCGCCCCCGCTGCTGCTCCCCAAGCCGAAGCCGGGCCCGCCACCCCTGGCCAGGCAGCGCCCGGAATCTGCCCCTTCTGCGGCACGCCGCGCGACCCGCTCACCGGCCAATGCGCCTGCACCGTCGGCGCGCAGGCGCCCGCAGCCGCCGTCGCCCCCCAGGTCCAGCAGCCCACCCTACTCGGCGACCTCGGCGAAGTCGCGGGCAAGCAGTTCCCTCTCTCCCCCAACATGACCTTGGGCCGCGATCCCGCCGCCGACATCACCCTAACTGACAAGACCGTCTCGCGCCATCACTGCACCCTGGAATGGGCCGGTCAAGAAGTCCGCGTCCACGACGAAGGCAGCGCCAACGGGACCTTCATCAACGGCCAGCGCATTACCGACGGCGTCCTGCGCTCAAGCGATGTGCTGCAAGTTGGAGGCGCCCGCTTTCGCCTGCTCCTCCCTTAGGGCCATCTCGTAGCCGCTTATGACAACCCGCAGGCGCATCCTCTACTACGCCCTCGCCGGCGCCGTGGGCGGCCTGCTCGGCTGGCTGGTCGCCGAAGCCTTCGCCAGCCCCGAGACTGCTCGCCCGCCGATCGAGGTCACCCTCGAGAGCGCGCCCCCCCTGCACACCACCCTCTCGGAGGCGATCATCGGCCAGATGCCCTGGGCCGCGCTTATCGGCTTGTGGATAGGAATGGCTCTCGGCGCCTTCGAAGGCCTGGTGGACCGCTCCCCCAAGCGGCTGCTGCGCGGCGCCGCCGTCAGCGGTGCCGTCGGTGTCGTCGCCGGCAGCCTCGGAGTGGCCGTCGCCCAAGCACTGTTCAGCGCCCTGCTCGGGCCGCATCCCTCACAGGTCTTGCTCCCTTTCGTCCTCCGTCTCATCGTCGCCCGCACCATCGGCTGGGGCCTCTTCGGGGCCGCCATCGGCACCTGCCTGGGCGCTAGCTGGCAATCCGCCAGGCGCGCCCTCATGGGAGTCATCGGCGGCGCCATCGGCGGCTGCGTCGGCGGCGCTATGTTCGACCTCGTCGGCTTCGCCAGCGCCACCGGTGTCGCCAGCCGCGGCATCGGCGTCACCTCCCTCGGCGGGCTCGTCGGCCTCGGCATGGCCCTCGCCGAAGATGTGGCCAAGCAAGCCTGGCTCCACTCCCTCAGCGGCTCCAACGAAGGCCGCGAATACATCCTCGACAAACCCGTCACTACCCTCGGCCGCGACGAACTCAGCGACGTCGGACTCTTCGGCGACACCTCCGTCGCCCCGCGCCATGCCCTCATCCGCCGGCAGAACGGCCACTGGGTGCTCGAAGCCGCCCAAGGCCGAGGCGCCACGCTCGTCAACGACCAGCCCATGACTCAGGTCGTCCTCCAAGAAGGCGACATCATCCGCCTCGGCAACCGCAGACTCGCCTTCCACCTCCGCGGAGCCGAGTCGCTCATCCCCGCCGACATCATGGCCATCCTCCAAGCCGCCCAAGCCCAACGCTCCGCACCCTCGCAGCCTGCCCCCCTCACCGGGGGGGGAGACATCTGCCCCTACTGCGGCACGCCCAAGGATCCGCGCACCGGCGCATGCGCCTGCACTCCCGGCTCGGCCATCGGCCCGCCGCCGCTCATTGGGCAACCCTCCGCCCCTCAACGGTCGCCTGCGCCCTCCGGCCCTCCTCCTCTTGAGTTGCAGCCCGCCGCCATCCCCACCGATATCGGCATGCCGCAGGCTCCCGTGGGATTCCCAACCGCGCCCGGCGCGGCCGGCACACTTCGCCTGGTCGGTATCGAGGGCCCCCTGGCCGGCCGTATCATCAGCCTCGCAACTCCTGCCACCATCGGCCGCGACCCCAGCCTGGAAATCGTCGTCCCGGAAGACCCCACCGTCTCCCGCCGTCACGTTCGCCTCTCTCCCACTCCGAGCGGCTGCGTTATCGAGGACTTGGGCAGCCTCAACGGCACCTGGGTGGACGGGGTGCGCGTCTCTCAAACAACGCTCTTCCCTGGGCAGACCGTCCAGGTGGGCCGCTCTCGCTTGCGCGTCGAGATGGGGTAGAATCCCATGTGGGAAAGGAGCGATACCCCTGGCGGACCTCGATAAGACCCAATCCCCCTCGCCGGATCAAGACCGCACCATCATCCGCAGCCCGGACGCCGACAGGACGGTCATCGGCCAGCCGCCCGACAGCGACCGCACCGTCATGGGCGCGGCGCCCGCCTTCACCGGCGTCCGCCTCGAGTGCATTCTGGGCCGCGACCTTGAGTCCGCGCCGCGCCCGGGGCGCGTCTACCTCCTGCTCCTCGTCTCCGCCGGCGGCCCCCCGGAAGTCCGCCTGCCCACCAACCTGTGCCTGCTCATTGACCGCAGCGGCTCCATGGAAGGCCAGCCCCTCGAGTCCGCCAAGCAGGCCTGCAACTACGTTGTTGATTCTCTCGAGGCCAACGACGTCCTCTCCCTGGTCATGTTCGACGACCAAGTGGACGTCCTCATGCCTCCCCGCCGCGTCATCAACAAAGAACTCATCAAGCAGCACATCACCCAGATAACCGCCCGCGGCACCACCAACATCTATGACGGCCTCGCCGCCGCCACCCAGCAGGCCTCCGCCCTGGCCACCACCGGCTACGTCTCCCGCATCATCTTCCTCACCGACGGCGCGCCCACCAGCGGCGTCAAAGACCACACCTCCATCGTGGGCCTCGCGCAGCAAGCCCGCGAAGCCGGCGTCGCCCTCTCCACCCTCGGCTTCGGCATCGAATACAACGAAGAGTTGCTCTCCGGCATCGCCCGCGCCGGCGGCGGCGCCCACTTCTACATCTCCCGGCCCGAGATGATCCCCGAGGTCTTTCGCCTCGAGATCGGCTCCGTCCTCCGCGTCATCGCCAAGAACCTGCGCGCCGAACTCCACCTCGCCAAGTGGACCCAGTGCATCCAGGTCCACGGCAAGGAAGCCCAGATATCCGAGCGCCTGGTCTCGCTCCCCCTGGTGGACCTCGAGGCCAACTCCACCCTCACCGCCCTCGCCGAACTCGCCACCCTACCGCGCGCGCCCGGCACCTACCGCATCGCCCGCGCGCTGCTCACTTTCGACGACGTCGCCTCCCAAGGCCGCCGTCAACTGGAGCAGCCCGCCGTTGTCCGCTTCACCACCGACGACAGCGAGGTGCCCGCGGAACTCCGCCCTGAGGTCGCGCGCGAACTCCAAGTCGCGCAGGCCGCCCGCCAACTCCAGCAGACCATCGTCGGCCTCAAGACCATGCAACTCTCCGCCACCCAAGCCCTGCAGCAACTCGGAGCAACGCAGTCCTTGCTCGCTCAGCAGGGCCGCCAACTCGAGGCCACCCAAGTCGCCGTGGCCATCTCCAGCCTCCGGCAGGGCACACCCGACGCCCAGAAGTCCCTCGCCGAGACCCTCCACCGGCTCGAGATGGGCAAGCAGGCAGACACCGGCGCAGGCGAGGCAAAGAAATGAGCCAGCAGAATCCAGAGGCTACCATCCAGCCCACGCCCGAGGCGGAAAGAACTGTACTCGGCGGCACGCTGACCTGCCCCGTCTGCGGCGCGGTCAACGCCCTGGGCGAGAAGTGGTGCGTGGACTGCGGCTTCCTGCTCACCGAGAGCCCCGGCGGCCCCATGCCCTCCCCTCGAGAAGGGGTCTTCGCCGCGCTCCGCTCCCTCCCTGCCGACGTCCTCCTCCCGCTCATGGAAGGCGAGAATCCAGTAGGGCGCCTCAGCGGCGTCGTCCCCCTGGTGAGCGACAACTTCGCCTCCCGCCAGCACGCGGTAATCGAGGTCTGCCCCCCCGAAATCTGGCTCCGCGACCTGGAGAGCACCAACGGCACCTTTGCCAACGGCTTCCGCGTCGGGCCCGACAAGCGCGTCCGGCTCTTCGACGGCGACCAAGTCCGCTTCGCCCAGTCCACCTTCACCGTCGTTGCCCCCGAGGCCGGAGCCCGCCCGAAGGACGTCACCCCCACCGAAGCGCCCGTCGTCGCCGAGGTCAAGATCGTCGGCGGCCCAGGCGAAGGCACCACCTTCGCCCTTACCGAGGGCGAGTCTATCGTCGGCCGCCAGCCCGACTCCGGCGTCCTGCTCAGCCTGGACAACTACGTCTCCGGCCGCCACTGCAAACTCACGGTCGCCGCAGGCACCGCCCTGCTCGAGGACCTCTCCTCTCGCAACGGCACCTTCCTCAACGACCAGCGCGTGCAGGCCGGACAGCCCGTTCCCCTCACTCCCGGCGACCGCATCCGCACCGGCGCTACCGTCCTCGAGTTCCGCTTCGCCGCTCCCTCCGAGGGCGCCCGCGGCGACAATACTGCGCAGGAGGAGCACGGCAATGACTGAGGAGAAAAAGGGACAACAGCCGCGGTCGGAGCCGGAGCGGGCCTCGCAAACCCAAGAGTTGCCCGCCACCCCCGCCGAACGACCGAAACCTCCGGCCCGCGCCCCCAAGTGGGTTTGTGAGTTGGAGATCGGCGCCGTCTCTGAACTTGGTCGCGTCCGCGACATCAACGAAGACAACTTCCTCTTCGTCAACCCCCGCGCCAACTCCCTCCTCGCGCGCCGCGGCTCCCTCTACGCCGTCGCCGACGGCATGGGCGGCCATGCCTCCGGCCAGGTCGCCTCCGAACTGGCCCTGCGCACCTGCTTCGATCACTACTACCGCGACCCCGAAGCCTCCACCCCCGAAGCCGCCATGTTGCACGCCTACGGCGAAGCCAACGCCATCGTCCACTCCACCGGCCGCGGCGTCAGCGGACGCGAGGGCATGGGCACCACCCTCGCCTGCGTCGCCATCATGGGCAACCGCGTCCTCATCGGTAACGTGGGCGACAGCCGCGTCTACATGATCCACGGTCAGAACGTCGCCCAACTCACCAAGGACCACTCCCTCGTCGCCGAGCAAGTGCGCCAAGGCATTCTCACCGCCGAGGAAGCCATGGCCTCCCCCTTCCGCAACGTCATCACCCGCTGCATCGGCAACGAGCCCAACGTCGAGCCCGACCTCCTCTGGCAGGAAGTCCAGCCCGGCGACGTCCTGCTTCTCTGCTCCGACGGACTCTCCAACCTTGTGGAACCCCAGGAAATGGCGGCCGCGCTCGCCGACGCCGACGCCAGCGAAGCCGCCCGATCGCTCGTCAACCTCGCCTCCGCCCGCGGCGCCCCCGACAACGTCACGGTCCTCATCGTCAGGATCAAGAATGTCGTCCGCACCACCCGATCCGCCCTGGCCCGCTGGCGCATGTGGGCCGCCTCCGTCGGCGCCGCCATCGTGGGTGCGCTCCTCATGCTCGCCGCGCTCTGGACCCCCCTCCATGGCCGTCCCTCTGAGACCCAACTGGCCGCCGCCCTAGCCAAAGCCGCCCAGAACCCCGACCTGACCGCCGCCCTCGAGCCTAAGGCCCGCGACCTGATCCTCCAAAGGCTGAAGAGCGCCTCCGGCGAGCCCTGGACCGACCAGCAGGCCGCTATGCACGATGCCCGTCTTATCGTCCGCGCCCTTGAAGCGCTCGAGACTCGCGTCGCCTCCAATCCCGTGACGCAGCCCCTCCTCGCCCGCGAACTCGAGCAGGAAGCGCGCACCCGCCTCGAAGCCGCCGACGCGCTCCTCAATGGCCTGCCCAAACGCAACCCCGACGCGCTGCCCTAGTGACGCCAGGGACGATGCGGCTTGTCGGAGCAGAGAATCGGGCCCTACCAACTGCTGCGCGAGATCGGCCGCTCTAACCACGTCGTTTACGAAGCCACCGACACCCGCGCCAACACCCGCGTAGCCCTCAAGGTGCTCGACCTGCCCCTCTCCCTCCAAGGCGTCGAACGCGCCCAGCAAGTCGAGCGCTTCCAGCGCGAAGTGCGCGCCTCCATGCGCATGGATCATCCCAACATCGTGCGCACCTTGGAGGCCGGCCAAGATCAAGGTCGCCTCTTCGTCGCCATGGAGTTCCTCGAGGGCGAGTCGCTCACCGATCTGCTGCGCGCGCGAGGCGCCCTCTCGCTGCAAGAAGCCCTCCCCATCATCCGCCAGACCTGCGCCGCCCTCACCTACGCTCACCTCCGCGGCGTCGTCCACCGCGACATCAAGCCCGGCAACGTCATCATCCTTCCCGACGGCCGCGTCAAACTCACCGACTTCGGCATCGCACGCATCATCGGCGACCCCCGCATGACCACCGAAGGCCAGACCGTCGGCACCCCCTACTACATGTCCCCCGAGCAAATCTCCGGCGCCGAAGTCACCTCCGCCTCCGACATCTTCTCCGTCGGCGTCCTCGTCTACGAACTCCTCAGCGGCCATAAGCCCTTCGCCGGCTCCAACGTCGCCGAAATCACCAAAGCCGTCCTGCAGACCGAGCCTGCCTACCCACCCCCCCTGCCGCCGCAAACGGTCAACGCCCTGCGCAAGGCCATGGCCAAGTACCCCCCGGGGCGCTTGGCCACCGCCGAGGAGGTCGCCAACGCCCTCGCCGGCGCCTCCCGGTTCTCGACCACACCGGCGGCGACCCCAGGAGCCATGGATGCGTACTCCTCCGCTTACGCCCCCCCGTTCCCCGAACCGCCCGGCGCCGTGCCGCCACCCCTCCCCGCCTACCTCTCCCAGCCCCTCGCCCCACAGTCCTCTCAACTCCTGCTGCCCCTGGTCGTTGCCGGCATCGTCGCCCTGGTCGTCATCATTGCCGGCCCCCGAACCTACGGCAGGTACCGGTTCGACGTGCGCGTGCGTGACGCCTATCAGGAACTCGTGCGCGCTCAAAGCCTCGTATCCCAAGAGGAATACGACGCGGCCCTTACCCACTGCCGCATGGCCGTCGAGTCCGCCCCCCCCGGGTCGCCCGCCGCCAAGCAAGCCCGCGCCTTCCTTTACGGCACCCTGGTCCTAGCGGCCAACTACTACCTCAAGAGTGACCGCGCCCGCGAGGCCGCGACCCAAGCCAGCGAAGCCGTGCAACTCGAGCCCTCCAAGTCCGAGGGCTGGCTCGTGCTCGGCATCGCCCAACACCGCAACGGTGACTCCGAGAGCGCCCTCGCCACCCTCGACAAAGGCGTCGCTCTGGCGGCCAACGCCTCCGCGGCCCAGCAGGCCCGCGAGGCTCAGGCCCTGGTCCATTACGAAATGGCCCTCAGCCTCATGCGCCGGAAGGAGATCGGCCTAGCCGCCAGCCACCTGCAAGCCGCCATAGAGGCCGCCCCCTCCTCCGACACTGCCGAGCGCGCCCGCCAGACCCTCAACCGCCTCTACTCCATGCCTCCACCTCCGCCCCCCCGCATCCCGCCCACCTTCAACCCCTGACCCCCCAATCCGTAGGGGCGAGGCGCCTGCTTTACCCGCCGAAGGAGGGCTCGCCATGCTCCCAGGGCGAGCGCGCGCTCGCCCAATGTAGGAGCCGCATCTCATGCGGCCCGCGACCCCGCCAGCGGCGGGGTCGAGAACGCACGGGGGCCCCGCGCGGCCGTGGCGCCCTCCCCCCGTTTGAGCAGCCGCCCACCCCTGTTGTAGAGTCTCGCCCATGACCTCGCGCCAGCGCCTTCTCGCCGCCCTCCGCTGCCAGCCCGTTGACCGCGTCCCCGTCGCCCCCTTCGGCTTCGGCCGCGTTGATCCCGACGGCGAGATGGGCCGCCGCCTGCTCCGCGAGACCGACCTCCTCGTCCCCGTCGGCTCCGGCTTCGGCTGGCTTGGCCCCGAAGCCGAGAGCGAGCAGATCGTGGAAGGCGACGTCACCACCACCATCCTCCACACCCCCAAGGGCGACCTGCGCCACCGCGTCAAGCGCACCGCCTTCACCTCCGCGCCCATCGAGTACTTCTGCAAGAACGCCCAGGACGTCGAGCGCTGGCTCTCCATCCCCTTCACTCCGCGCGAGCCCAGCTTCGACGGTTACCACGACTGGGTACAGCGCGCGGGCGAAGAAGCCCTGGTCATGGGCGACCTCCCCAACGGCGTCTGCCTCCCCGCCGCCTACCTCTCCCCCGAGGACTTCTGCCTCATGTGGGCCGACGCGCCCGACGTGCTCAAGGAATTCACTGCCGAAGGCAACCGCCGCCTCCTCCCCTTCGTCGAAAAGTGCTCCCAAGCCGGCATCCCCGCCTTCCGCATCGTCGGCGGAGAATACGTCACCGTGCAGTTGGGCCCGCGCGCCGTGGACGAACTCCTTACCCCCTTCGACACCGAGCTCATCGCCGTCATCCACCGCCACGGCGGCCTCACCTACTACCACAACCACGGCCCCATCATGCGCTGGCTCGAACCCCTCGCCGACCTCGGCACCGACGCCCTCGAGCCGGTCGAAGCCCCCCCCTGGGGTGACTGCGATCTCGCTGAAGCCCAGCGTCGAATCGGCGGCCGCGTCTGCCTCGTCGGCAATCTCGACGATATGGAGATCATAGACCGCCTGCCCGCGGCAGAGGTCAAACGCATCGCCCGCGAACGCCTGCAAGCCGCCGGCGCCAGCGGCTTCATCCTGGGCGGCACCGCCTCCGGAACCTACACCGAGCGCGCCGCCGCCAAGTTCATCGAAATGGTCCGTGTCGCCGAGGAGTTCGGCGCTGGCTAGCGCCGCGCCGGGCCCGTCTCAGGCTGGGGGCCGAGAGGCCTCAAAAGGAGTGCGGCCATGGTTTCAAGAGTGAGCGCTGCTTGCCTTCTCTGGGCTGCTGTGCTTATGTGGGCCGCGCGCGCTCCCGCTCAGGAGACGCGCCAGGCATTGCTTCTCACGTACCCCGATTGGGAGGCGCGCGTAGTGGACGAGCGAGTCAACCTTAGCCGCTATACCGATTCGGTCTTCCAGTTCCCCGCCTACCATTCGCGGCAGGACTGGCTCGATCGGGCCGCCTACCTCCGCCGCCACATACTCGTTAGTTGCGGCCTGTGGCCGCTGCCCGAGCGCACTCCCCTCCAAGCCCACATCGTGGACAGACACGACGACGGCGACTACACCATCGAGAAGGTCTGGTTCCAAAGCGCCCCCGGCCTCTACGTCACCGGCAATCTCTACCGCCCCGCCGGCAAACCAGGCCCCTTCCCCGGAGTCCTCTCCCCGCACGGCCACTGGCGCGACGGCCGCCTCGCCGATGAGCCCGCCGGCTCCGTGCCCGGGCGCGCCATCGGCCTCGCCCGCCAAGGCTGCGTCGTGTTCTCCTATGACATGCTCGGCTACAACGACTCCTTTCAAGTCAACCACGCTTTCGGCGGCGAGGGCCTGGACGAGGCCTATTCACCCCAGCGCCGCATGCTCTGGGGCGTCTCCGCTATGGGCCTCCAGTTGTGGAACAGCATCCGCGCCCTCGACTTCCTGTGCGAACTCCCGGACGTTGACCCCGACCGCCTCGCCTGCACCGGCGCCTCCGGCGGCGGCACGCAAACCTTCATGCTCACCGCCGTTGACGACCGCGTCAAAGTCAGCGCGCCGGTCAACATGATCTCCGCCCACTTCCAAGGCGGCTGCGAGTGCGAGAACGCACCCCTCGCGCGCGTCAACACCTACAACGTCGAGATCGGCGCCCTCATGGCCCCGCGCCCCATGCTGCTCGTCTGCGCCACCGGCGACTGGACCAAGAACACCCCCGAGGTCGAATACCCCGCCATCAAGAGCATCTACGCGCTCTTCGGCGCGGAAGACAGAGTCGCCTACCACCTCGTTGACGCCGGCCACAACTACAACCAGGCATCCCGCGAGGCGGTCTACACCTTCTTCGACAAGTGGCTTCTCGGCGGCCCGGGCGATCCCGTCCAAGAGCAGCCCTTCCAGGTCGAGCGCCCGCGCGAGTTGCTCGTCTGGTGGGGACACGACCTCCCCAAGGAGGCCCTTTCCGCCGTCGGCATCGTGGAACACGCCATCGTGCGTTCCGAGCGCCAGTTGGAGTCCTGCAAGCCGACCGACGCCGAGTCGCTCGCCAGGCTGCGCACGCTTTACGGCAGCGGCCTCGAGCACTGCCTGGGCGCGCAAGTCCCCGCTCCCGACCAGTTGCGGGTGGAGAAGCTGGGCGAGTTCCAGCCGGGGGGGGCCACCGTCTCTCGCCTCGTCCTCGGCCGCAAGAACGCCGGCGACGCCCTGCCGGCGCTGTTGATGACGCCCAGCGGAACGGGAGTGGAGGGCATCACCGTCGTGATCCACGGCGAAGGCAGGCGCGCGCTGATGAACGCCGACGCCACCGCCCCGGGCGAGTTGCTCGCTGCCCTCCTCGCCTCCGGTCAGGCCGTCCTTGCCGTGGACGCCTTCCTCACCGGGGAGTATCATCCGCCCGGCGGCGCCACCGAGAGGAAACTCGAGGGGCGCTTCCCTTGGACCTTCTATTGGTCGGATACCGCGCTGCGCGTGCAGGACATCATCACCGCCGTGCAGTGCGCCAAGGGCCTGCGTCCGGAGGCCGCGGTCAGTCTCGTGGGCGTTGGCGACGCCGGGCTCTGGTGCCTGCTCGCGCGGCCATTCCTGACTGACATCGGCGCCACCGCGGCGGACCTCGCCGGTTTC
>CAZGSV010000034.1:0-27720 GCA_964528605.1 uncultured Armatimonadia bacterium | reverse complement strand
CTTACGGTCACGACGAAGGCCCAATACGTGCTGAAGGACGAGACGTCCGCCACTGCCAGCATCCGCGCCGGGAAGGGAATGCCCTCCCCCTTCAGCCCCTCGGGATACCCGCTCCCGTCCACTCGCTCGTGGTGATACACAATCATCGGCAGCATCGGCCGCAAGAACACCACCGGCTGCAGAATGCTCCGCCCTATCAGCGGATGCATCTCCATCACAATCCGCTGCTCCTCCGCGCTCGTGTCGTCGTGCACCTCGCCCGTGCCGATCTTGCCTATGTCGTGCAAGATGCCCCCGAACGTCATCAACTCCAACTCGTCCCCGCTGTACCCCAGCAGGCGGGCCGTCTTGGCCAGATTCGCCGTCACCCGCTCCGAGTGCCCCAGCGTCGGCGGATCCTTCGCCTCGATCGCCAGCGTCAGCGCCCGCACCGTCTGGAAATACCCCGCCCGGATATTGTCGTACAAACGCGCGTTCTCAATCCCCACCGCCGCTTGGTTCGCGAACGCGCCGACCAACTCCCGCACGTCAGGCGTGAACAGGTGCCGATCCCGGCTATAGACCCGGAACAGCCCGATGGCCTCGTCCTTGCTCCGCAGCGGCGTAATCAGCATGGCCTCGATGCCGTGCGCCTCCGCCCACGACGGTATGTGCGGTTGCCCCCGCTGCGGACGCGCCGACGCCACCACCTGCCGACCCCCCAGCGCCTCTTTGTCCAGCGGCGTCTCCGCCAGGTCCATGGCCTCCCCACCGCAGCACCCCGCCGGCACCCCATAGCAGGTCTGCAAGGTCAGCCGCATCCCGTCCTCGCTCAGAAAGTGCAGGGAGGCGCCTTCCGCCCCCAGCAACTGCGCCGCCGCCCGGCTGATGTCCTGCAGCACCTGCTCCGGCCGCAACGTGCTCGCTACCGCGCTCGCCACCTCATACAGGCTCTGGAACTGCCTCGCCCGGTTCGCCAAGTGCCGCGACAGGCTCGCCGTGCTCAAACCAATCAAGAACAGGAACCCGGTCACCACCACCGAGTCAATGACGTCCGGCGACACCCCCGCTGCGTAGCGCGCTACGCATACGTTCAAGAGCGCCGCCGACGCCGCCGACAGCATCGCCCCCCAGTCCCCGAACCAGGCCGCGGCCAGAATCACCGGCAGGTAGAAGAACTGCATCGCCGCGGTCTCCCGAGCCCCATACCGCTCCGACAGGTACACAAAGTAGGCGACGCCCAGCAGCAACAACACCACAAGCAGCCCCTGCACCAGCGTCGCGCCGTAGCTGATCCCCGGTCCCGGCTGCCGCTCCGCCTCCGTGTTCACGATCGCACTCCTCTCGTCATGCTCTCCCATTCACCCAGCCCTTCAGCGAACCTTGCCTCCCACCGTCACCTGACCGTCCGTGGTCAGCAGGCCCTCTACTGCCTTCTCGCCTACCGCCAGTATCATACCCTCCGAACGGATTCCACGGATAGTAACCGGCTCCAGATTCGCCAGCAGCACCAATTGCCTCCCCACCAGCGCCTCCGGCTGATAGCGGTCCCCAATCCCCGCCACCACCGTGCGCCCCTCGCTCCCCAAAGACACCACCAGCCGCAAGAGCCGGTCCGTCCCCGCTACTCGCTCCGCCTCCACTACCTCCGCCACCCTTAGGTCCATCTGCTGGAACTGAGCCATGGATATCGTCGCACTGCCGCTCACGGGCGATTCCTCCTTGCTGATGGACAGCATCGTCTTGCCCAGGTCAACTCTCGGGAACAGTGGCGCGCCCTTGCGGACCGCTCTGCCACTCGCAAGCCGGTTCAGCGCCTTGGCCGCCTCCCACCCCTCGCTCTCCGCTGGGGCCCCAACGCTCTCGCGCAGCCTGCTCGCCACTGTCGGCATGAACGGCTCCACCGCGGTCCCCACCGCCCGCAATTCCTCCAACACGTTGTAGAAAACGGCGCCTACCGCTCTCCGCTCGTGCTCCGCCGTGCGCGACCAAGGCGCCGCCGTGTCCAGGTACTTGTTCAGGCCCCGCACGTGCCCCCACAGAGCCGACAGTGCGCCGCTGAAGTCAAGCGCCTCCAGCCGCCCCTCCATCTCGCCCAGCGCCCTCAGCCGGCTTGCGCCCACCGCCTCCTCCACTACCCCCTCGGGCACCTTGCCCTCGAACCGCGCCACCACCTGCGGCATCACACGGTTCAGCAGATTCCCCAGGTCGTTCGCCAAGTCCGCGTTGAACCGGCCCAGCAGGTGCTGCACCGAGAAATCGCCGTCCGCCCCAAACGGAATCTCTCGCATCACAAAGTATCGCACCGCGTCCGCCGCCACCCCCACCTCCGCCCCCGTCTTCGCCGCCAGCGATTGCGCCAGCACCACCGGGTCCACCACGTTGCCCAGCCGCTTCGACATCTTCTGCCCCTCTACCGTCCACCACCCGTGTGCGTACAAACACTTCGGCAGCGGCAACCCCAGCCCCATCAGCATCGCCGGCCAAACCGTGCCGTGGAAGCGCGGCAGTATCTCCTTCCCCATCAGCTGCAAATCCGGCGGCCACACCGCCGCAAAGCGCTCCACATCATCCGGGTAGCCGGCCACCGTAAGGTAGTTCACCAGCGCGTCGAACCATACGTAGATCGTGGGCCCCTCTTCCCCCGGCACCGGCACTCCCCAGGGCACCGTGGCGCGCGACACGCAGGTGTCCCTGAGCCCCCCGCGCAGCAGCCCCAACACCTCGTTCCTGCGCGCCCGCGGCCCGATGAAGTCCTCCCCTTGCCCGATGAGGGCCTCCAGCCGCTCGGCGAACGCCGACGCCCGGAAGAAGTGCGACTCCTCGCTCACCCGCACCAATGGCCGCCCGCACTCCGGGTTCGGGCACTTGCCGTCCACCATGTCGTTCTCCGCCACGAACGTCTCGTCCGCAACGCAGTACCAACCCTCATACGGCGCCCGGTAGATCAAGCCCCCCTCCTGCAAGGTGCGGAACACATGCTGTACCGTCCGCATGTGCTGGGGATCGGTCGTGCGGATGAAACAGTCGTACGATATCCGCAGCGCCTCCCACTCCGCCTGATACGCCGCCGCCACGGCGTCCACATGCTCTTGCGGCGAGATGCCCCGCTCCTCCGCCACCTGCGCGTTCTTGGCGCCGTGTTCGTCCGTCCCGGTGGCGAACACCACCTCGCCTCCCCGCAATCTCTGCCAGCGCGCCACCACGTCCGCCGCAATCGTGGTATACGCGTGCCCAATGTGGGGCAGCGAGTTCACATAGTAGATCGGCGTGGTTACGTAGAAAACCGACTTGCGGTCAGCCGCCTCCTGCCCCCTCACCTGCACGTGCTGCATCTCCTAGACGAGCACCCGCGACACCCAGCGCCCGTGGATCGTGACCTACCAGTCCCTGAAGCGTAGAAGAGGAACGAGGACATCAACTTCTCTACCTTGCGGCTGCCGCACTTGGCACACGTCACGCCGCGCGTCTGCCCCACGCGGCACTGCTTCTCAAACTCCGCCCTGCATTCCCGGCAGCAAAACTCATACACCGGCATCGCTCAATCGGTCTCCTTGCTCTCCTGGCCCCCGCCCACGGTCAGCGCCTCCGCGCTCACCCACCTCACGCCCTGCTCCCCCAAGTCCACCGACACCTCCCGCTTCAGCGGGCTCACCTCCACTACCCGCACCTCTCTCCCCTCCAGCACCACCGTCGCCCCCGGTCGCGGCAGGCCGCGCAACGCCTCCTTATACGTCTCGTGCTCGTAGCGCATGCAGCACTTCAACCGGCCGCAGGCCCCCGTAATCCGCGAGGGGTTCAGCGACGCCCCCTGCTCCTTAGCCATCCGGATACTCACCGGCTGAAACTCGTGAGCAAACACCGCGCAGCACAGCGCCCGCCCGCACGACCCCAGCCCCCCCTGCATCCGCGCCGCATCCCGCACCCCAATGTGCAGCAACTCAATCCGCACCCGGAACGTCGAAGCCAATTCCTTCACCAGCCGGCGAAAGTCCACCCGCCCCTCGGCCGTGAAGTAGAACACCAACTTCCGCTCGTCAAAGGTGTACTCTGCCCCCACCAAGCGCATCGGCAACTTGTGCTCCGCTATCTTCGCCCGGCACTTCGCCAGCGCCTCCTCTGCCTTCGTCCTCAACTGCCTCCCGCGCGCCAAGTCCTCCTCCGTCGCCACTCGGCAAATGCCCTGCGCCGGCGCATCCTCCTCCGCCACCTCCCGCCGGGCCACCACCACCCCCGCCAACTGCATCCCCCGGTCCGTCTGCACCACCACCCATTCCCCTACCTCCAGCGCCAGCCCGGCCCGGTTGTAGAACTCCAAACGTCTCGTCAAATCTAGGCAAACGCCCACTACTTCCGCCACGACCACTAACTCCTCAATCAGATGTGGGAAGCGGCAAAGACTCCACGAAGGAAGCGATGCGCTGAATCAAGTTTCTACCAGTTTGCCTGGAGCAGTGCAAGTGAACCGCCGACTTCCCCGGCGGCGCCAACCGCTTGTCCGCGTGCAAAGTCGCTATCCCTCTCGCTACCTCTACCGATACTATCCCTCGCTGTAAACACTCCAGCCGCAGCCGCGCCACCGCCAGCAGATTCTCCACCACCTCCGGATAGGGTCCGTACCGGTCCCGCATCTCGGCGGCCAACTCCTCCACCTCCTCCATGCTCACCGCCCGCCCCAGCCGCCGATACAGCGACAGCCGCTGCGTCTCATTCGCCACGTACTCCGACGGAATCGTCACCGCCACCGGCAGATCAATGGTCGGCAACTCGCTCGGCAGCGGCCGCGGCTTGCCCCTCAGCGCCCCCACCGCCTGCTCCAGCAACTCACAGTACAACTCGAACCCTATCGCCTCGATGTGCCCGTGCTGCTCCGCCCCCAGTAGGTTCCCCGTCCCCCTAATCTCCATGTCCTTCAATGCCAGGCGGAATCCCGTGCCCAACTCCGTCAGATCCCTTATCGCCTCCAGCCGCTCGAGCGCGTCCCGCGTTAACCTCTTCGACCGTTGGTAGAGGATGTAGGCGTACGCCTGGCGATTGGACCGCCCCACCCGCCCGCGCAACTGGTACAGTTGCGCCAGCCCCATCCTGTCCGCCTCCCGCACGATGAGCGTGTTCACGTTCGGAAAGTCCAGCCCGCTCTCGATGATCGTGGTGCACACCAACACGTCAAACCGGCGGTGCAGGAAGTCGAGCATGATGCGCTCCAGTTCGCGCTCCGCCATCTGTCCGTGCGCCACCGCAATACTCGCCCGCGGCACCAAGCGCGCCACCCTCTCCGCCTGCGGCTCTATGGTGCCGATTCTGTTGTGCACAAAGAAAACCTGCCCCCCACGCGCCAACTCCCGCGTCACCGCCTCGCGAATCACCTCGTCGCTGTCCGCCACCACGAACGTGCGCACCGCCAGCCGTCCCGCCGGCGGGTCGTTCACCATGCTCAAATCCCGCAGCCCGCTCAGCGCCATGTGCAAGGTGCGCGGTATCGGCGTCGCGCTCATCGTCAGCACCTCGACGTCCGCCTTCAACTGCCGCAGCCGCTCCTTCTGCCGCACCCCAAACCGCTGCTCCTCGTCCACTACCACCACGCCCAGGGACTTGAACTCCACGTCCTGCGCCAGCAGCCGGTGCGTCCCTATCACCACGTCTATCTTCCCCGACGCCAACCCCTTGACCACCTCCCCCTGCTCCTTCGGAGTGCGGAAGCGGCTCAGCATGGCTACCGTCACCCCAAACGGCTCCAGCCGCTCCGCGAACGTGCCCAAGTGCTGCTGCGCCAACACCGTCGTCGGCGCCAGCACCGCCACCTGCTTGCCGTCCAACGCCGCCTTGAACGCCGCCCTTATCGCCACCTCCGTCTTGCCAAACCCCACGTCCCCGCAGACCAGTCGGTCCATTGCCTTGGGCGACTCCATGTCCCTCTTGACCGCCTCAATCGCCGCCTGCTGATCCGGCGTCTCCTCATAAGGAAACGCATCCTCCATCTCCTGCATCCAAGGCGAGTCCAGGCTGTAGCGCAGCCCTTCCACCGCTTCCCGCGCCGCGTGCGCCTCCAGCAACTGCCGCGCCAGTTCCTGCACCTCTCGCTGCGCCTTGCGTCGTGCCGAAGCCCAAGTGCGCCCTATCAGGCGGTGCAGCGTCGGCTCCGCGCCCTCCCCACCCAGGTACTTCTGCAGTCGTCCCGTCCGTGTCGCGGGCACGTACAGCCTATCCCCAGCGGCGTACTCCACCACCAGATACTCGTTCTCTACCCCGTCAACCGTCTTCCGCTCTATCCCCAAGTAGCGCCCGATGCCGTGGTTCACGTGCACCACGTAGTCGCCCGCCTTGATGTCCAGCGGCGCCTCCACCGGCGCGCCCGTCCTGCGCCGGAACGTCGGCACCGGACGCAAGCTGCGCTCCCAACCGTACAGTTCCCGGTCCGTCAGGAACACCAGCGCCCCGTCGCCCAGCGTAAAGCCACCATGCAGCGGCGACGCGATCACCCTAGCGCCTTCGCCCACCTCCGCACCCCCAACCTTCACCCCTCTCTCGAGCAGCAACTCCGCAGTGCGCGATGCGTGCTTGCTCGCGATCCACACCTTGCTGCCCGCCTTGCCCCATTCCTTCAGCCGCCCCGCCAGCAAGTCGAGATGCCCCCCGAACGACTCCACAACACCTCCGCCCATATCAATGGTCGCCGCCCCGCTCCCCCAGTCGCTCGGCATCCCGCCCAGGCTAACGCACGAAACCGTCCCCGCCCCGACCAATCCCCACGGTTCCTCCGGCAGCGGCGGCGCCATCAAACCCTCTCCCTCCTCGAGCAGCGCGCGCGACGCCACCTCCACCTCCTCTCTCACCTCCGACCATCGACTCTCCAGCCGCAGCACCTCGACCAGCCAAAGGCACGTACCCTCCGGCAGATAACGCACAGACGTGCTCGCCGGTGACAGCAGCCGCAAGTACCGCTCCGCGCCGGCGAAGTACGTCCCCTGCGCCAGCATCTCCAACTCTTGCGCCACCCGGTCCAGCAGCGCCTCCGCCTGCACGCCCTTGCCCTCCAACTCAGAGGCCTGCTGCTGTGCCTCCTCCCAGAGCGCCTCCCGCTGGCCCTCACTCAGCGCGGGCACTATCTCCCGCGCGGGCCCTATCGCCACCCTCAACTCCTCTTGCACCGCCCGTTGCGTCGCCGGCTCGAACGCCCGCAGCGATTCCACCTCGTCGCCGAAGAACTCCACCCGCACCGGCATCTCCACGTCCGGTGGAAACACGTCCACTATCCCCCCCCGCACGCCAAACTGCCCCGGGCTGCCCACTACCTCCTCCCGCAGATACCCCATCCGCGTCAGCCACCCCAGCAACTCCTCCCGGTCCACCTCTTGCCCGACGCGCAACTCGCGTCGCTCCGCAAGCGACCCAGGCGGCGGACACGGGCTCAGCAGCCCCTCCAGCGTCGTCACCACCACAATCGGCCGACCCGACCGCAGCCTCTGCAGCCCCACCACCCGGTCCGCCACCGTCTCCGCCTCCATCCCAACCGGATGGTACAGAGCGGCGTAGTCGCCCGGCAGCAGCGCCACCTGCGTCAGCGTCTCCGCCGCCTCCTCCCCCATGAACGCCAGCAGCCTCCTGACCTCGGCCTCCGCCGACGCCAAATCCGGCAGCACCAGCACCAGGGTCCTCTTCAGATCCTGCAACAGCCCCGCCGCCAACGCCGCCGTGGCCGCCCGCGGCGCCCCCTCCAGGCCTATCCTACGCGCACCGCCGCGCAGGGCGGCCGCCAACGAAGCATAGGCAGGAATAGACCTCAGATGCTCGACAAACTGCTGCACTGACAATCCCTCGGTCCCGAGGGACGGCCTGCTATCGGCCCGCCAACGCCCGTTTCAGGCTCACGATACCCGCTATCGGAGTCGGATCCGTCCCTCTCGCCAGCGCCAGGTAGATGCTAACCCAGTCCCCCAGATACCATAACGAGAAGGCCCGCGCCATCGCGCTGGCGCCCTCGCTCCACTGCTCAATCGAAGTCAGCCGCCCCTGCAGCACTTCCTTCGTATACTCAAACCGTTCCGCGATTCGCTTCGGTTCCCGCCGGTCCCGCAGCCAAATCGCCAGGAAACGCCCCGTCAGTTCCGTCGGCCCCTCCCACCCCATGATCTCGTTGTGGTTCATCTCCGGCACCGGATACGCGAACGCCGGCACCTTCGCGTTCTCGTTGAACTGCGTCTTCCACCGCAGCGCCACCGCATAAACAAACCCGTTCCACCCGTACACCACCGGCACCTTGCCCACGCATCCCAGCGCCAGTTGCTTCGCCGCATTCCGCCCGCACGGCGCCTCCGGCCCCAGACGCCCCGCCATGCGCTCCAGCAAGGCCAGTGTCTCCCCCTCAGCCCTAGCCTGACTCCTCACCAGCCCCAATCGGCACAGCACCACCCACATCGGAAAGAAAAGGTACCCCGACGCCGTCCGCGGCGGCTGGCCCCCCGGCACCAAACACATTGGCGCCCCGTCGCGCCGCGCCATCCTCGCCAGCGCTCCCCCGCTGCAAATCGCGATCCGCGCCGCCCCCCTCCTCCGCGCCTCCCGATACGCGCTTAACGCCTCCTCTGTGTCGCCGGAGTAACTCGCCACCAGCACCAGTGACCCCGGCCCCACAAACGACGGCAGCGAATAGTCCCGGTGCACGTAGAACCCACACCCAAGGTCAGGCCCCGCCAGCACCCGCAGCAGTTCCCCCCCCGCCGCTGAACCGCCCATCCCCGCCAAAACGACGCAATCAGGCCTCTTCGGTCCTCTGGGCAGAGCAACTGCCCGCCCCAGCCTCATGCCCTCTTTGCATTGCTCGGGATACCGCGCTGTCAGCCCCAGCATCCCCGAGCGGTCCGCACGCGCTAGCGCGGACAAGTCATCCAGCAGCGCAGAACCCCGCTTGGCCCGCCCCTTCGCCTTCATACGACAGGACCGGCCGCGCTCCCCTAGCTCCTGACGAACGGCAACAGCGCTATGATCCGCGCCCGCTTGATGGCGCGCGCCAGTTCCCTTTGGTGCCGGGCGCAGTTGCCCGTCGCGCGCTTCGGCAGGATCTTCCCCTTCTCGTTCAAGAACCGACCCAACAGCCCTACGTCCTTGTAGTCAATGTAGGCCGTCTTGTCCTTGCAGAACATACATGGCTTTCTAGGTCTGCGATCGCGATAACGCAACCAAATCTACTCCTTCTATTCTTGGACTCTACTACACGTCCCCCAACACGTCTGGCTCTTCAGCAGGCGGCGCGCCTTCCTCCGGCGCACCCTCGGCACTCGGCGGCGCACCCTCAGCACTCGGCGGCGCACCCTCAGCCGGCGCACGACCGCCCACGAAACTGATCCGCTCCGCCACCACCTCGGTCACCGTGCGCTTGGCGCCATCCTGACCTGTGAACGACCGGACCTGCAGCCGCCCCTCGATCAGCGCCGGCTTGCCCTTGTTCAGGTACGTGTGGGCGAACTCCGCCTGCTTCTCCCACGCCACAATGTTGAAGAAGTCAGGCTGGTCCTCCCAATCCCCCGATTCCCGCCGCACCCGCCGGTTCACCGCCAAGCCGAACACGGCGCGAGGTTTGCCGCTCGGAGTGTAGCGCAATTCCGGGTCCCGCGTCAGGTTCCCTATCAGGAACACCTTGTTCAACATTTCCTACCACCGCCCTCCTTCACGAGGTTCGGTGCTTCTCACTCCAGCGCCTGGCCGGCGCTCTCGCTCTCGCCCTCAGCCGCCTCTTCACCTGCGCCGGGCTCGGCCTCCGCTCCGGCGCTCTCAACTGCGACCGCCACCTCAGGCTCTGCCGGTCCCGCGGCTTCCGCGCCCAGGTCACTCTCGACTACAGGCTCGGTCTCGAACCCCGCCATCGGCTCCTCAGCCGGCACCGCGGCCGCCTCTTGCGCTGCGGCCTGGGCCGCCGCCGTCGCTGCCGCCGCTGCTCCCGCCTCTGCCGCCGCTGCTGCTGCCGCTGCTGCCTCCGCCGCCGCCACCGCTGCCTTAGCCGCGCGGGCCGCGTCCGCCGTCTTTGTCCTCGCGTCCCGATAGACCACTGTGTGGCGCACCACCTCCTCGTTCAGCCGCAACTGGCGGTTCAGCGTCGAGAGAACGGCGTTGTCGCCCTGAAACCAGAACAGCACGTAAACGCCCTCCGCATGCCGGTCAATCGGATACGCCAGGCGCCGCCGCCCCATCACCACGCCCTTCTCCACTGTCCCCCCTGCCGTGGTTATCAAATCCCCAACCCGCTGCAGCAACGCGTTCAGGGGATCCTGCTCCAGGGTCGGTACTGCGATGAACAGCAACTCGTAATCCCGCACTACGCTAACCTCCCTATGGCCTTGAAGTCTCCGCCCTCGCGAGTGCTCCGGGGGCGAAGAAGGAAGGACGTCACCTTTCTACCACAAACCCCCGCCCCGCGCAAGCGCCCCCTCGCCTTGTTGCCTTCCTCGCCGCCCGCTATACTCGCCCCCTAAGTCTGCGACGCCCACGCGCGTATTGGAGGACATCCACAACAAATGGCCCGCTCCCTCAGAATGGCGTTCATCGGCGTTGGTGGCAACGGTCGCCATCACCTCCGCCTCCTCAACTCGCTCCGCGAAGTCAAACTGGTCGCCATCGCTGACACCAACCAGGAGAACCTCCGCAAGGCTCAGGCCGAAAGCGCCCCTAAAGCCAACCTCTACGCTGACTATCGCGACTTGCTCCGCAAGGAAGAACTCGACGCCGTGGGCATCAGCACCCCCCATACCCTGCACTACGAGCACGTCATGGCGTCGCTCAGGCGCGGCCTCCATGTCCTCGTCGAGAAGCCCATGGTCTACGAGACCACGCACGCCCGCCGGGTCGTCCGCGAGGCCAAGACCCGCGGCCTCGTCGTCACCGTCGCCTACCAGCGCCACTTCCAGCCCGCCTTCCGCTGGGTCCGCCGGAGACTCGCCTCCGGCGCCCTCGGCCCCGTCCACTTCGTCAGCGCCGTCCAATCGCAGGGCTGGTACCGCGGCACCCGCGGCTCCTGGCGTCAAGACCCCTCCCTCAGCGGCGGCGGCCAACTCTGGGACTCCGGCTCCCACCTCATGGACATCGTCCACTGGATGACCGACCTCCGCCCCGCCGAAGTCTTCGCCTTCGAGAACAAGTTCGATACCCGCGTTGACATCCTCGACGCGCTCAGCATCCGCTACCGCGGCGGTGCCCTCGCCAGCATCGGCATTGTCGGCCACTCCGTCGGCTGGCACGAGGAGATCGCCATCTGGTGCGACAACGGCGCCCTCCTCATCCGCGAAGGCAACGTCCACGAGATGGTCCAGGGCAGGTGGGCTCCCATCACCGAAGGCCTCCCCCCCGGCACCTCGCCTGACGAGGCCTTCGTCAAGGCAGTCCTCCACAAGGGCCCCAACGACTCGCCCCCGGAGTGCGGCCTCATCACCACCGCCATCAGCCACGCCGCACAGGTCTCCGCCCAGACCGGCGAGCCGGTGAAGATGCGCCTCTAGGCTCAGAACGCCTGCTTATACAAAGCGAGCAAGTCGCCCGGCTCCACGGTGCGCGGGTTGGCCGCGATATGGCGGCTCCGCGAGGCGTCCTCGATCATCGCCTCAAACACCTCGCTGCTCACGCCCACTTCCCCCAGCCCGGCCGGCAGACCTACCGCGCGGCCGAGAGCGCGCACCACCTCAACCGCCGCCGCCGCTTGCCCCTCCACTCCCAGATGACTGGGGACGCCGAGCGCTCGCCCCACGGCCGCCATCGCCTCCGCGCACGCGCTCCGGTTGTACGCCATCGCCACCGGCAGCAGAATCGCGTTCGCCACCCCGTGCGGCACCCCGAACCGCGCCCCCGGCGGCAGCGCCAAAGCGTGCGCCACGCCCAACTGCGAATGGTTGAAGGCCCAACCCGCCATGTTGCTGCCTAGCAGCATCGCCGCCCCTGCCTCCAGGTCGCTCGGGTCGTCGCATAGCCGCTTGAGGTTCGCGCCGACCAGACGCACTCCCTCCAGCGCCAGCGCCCGCGTCACCGGTGTCGCATTCCGCGACACGTACGACTCCACCGCGTGCGTCAACGCGTCCATCCCGGCTGCTGCCAGCACCGGCTTCGGCGCCGACGCCAGCACCCGCGCATCCAACGCCGCCATCCGCGGCGCAATCTGGGAACTCGCCAGCGGGAACTTCTCCCTTTTGGCCGTGTCCGTGACCACCGAGAAGTAGGTAACCTCGCTCGCCGTCCCCGCCGTCGTCGGAACCGCCGCTATGGGCAGGGGCAACTTGCCGTACCGAGGCTTCCCGAAGTGGTCCCGCGCGCGTCCGCCGTTGGTCGCTATCACCGCCACTGCCTTGGCGGCGTCTAGGTTGCTTCCCCCCCCGTAACCCAGCACGCACTGCGCTTTCATCGCCGCCGCCATCGCCCCGCCCCTCTCCACCGTCTCCGCCGACGGGTCAGGCTCAACCCGATCGAAGATCTCATAGGCCACGCCGGCGTTCTCCAGCGCCTTCACCGTCTCCTTGAAGCAATCGGTCCGCGATACCTTGGGCCCGGTCACGATCAACACCCGCTGCCAACCCTCAACGCCAATCGCCTCCGCCAGTTTCCCCAGGCTCCCCACGCCGAAGTAGAGCTGCGTCGGCATGTAGAATTCGTACTGCTCCATCGCTATTCCTCCCGTGCTATGGCCCTTGCCTCAAACGCACAGCCCTATGTCTCTCACTCCAGCGCGCCCGCCCCGACTTCCCCGCGCTCAGTTGCGCAGCACTCGCGCCGCCGGCGGAATCCGCCCTCCGCGCTTTATCAGACGCCCCGAGGACCACTTGCTTACGCTCATCACCGGCGCGCTCCCAAACAGCCCTCCAAAGTTCACCCGCTGTCCGGCCTTCTTGCCCGGCACTGGCACTATGCGCGCCCCGGTCGTCTTGTCATTCGCCACCCCAATCGCCATCTCATCCGCTATCAGCGCCGCAATCGTCTCCGCCGGCGTGTCGCCCGGAACCGGCACCATATCCAGTCCCACCGAGCACACCGCCGTCATCGCCTCCAACTTCTCCAAACTCAGGCTGCCGCGCTCCACCGCCTGAGCCATGCCCGAGTCCTCCATCACCGGTATGAATGCCCCGCTCAGGCCGCCCACCCGCGCCACCGCGAAACTCCCGCCCCGCTTCACCGCCTCGGTCAGCAGGAACAGCGCCGCTGTCGAGCCGGGCGCCCCCGCGCTCGCTACCCCAATCTCCTCCAGCACCTGCGCCACGCTGTCGCCTACCACCGGCGACGGCGCCAGCGACAGGTCCACAATCCCAAACTCAACCCCCAGGCGCTCCGAAACCTCTCTGCCCACCAACTCGCCCACTCGACTTATCTTGAAGGCGGTCCTCTTTATCTGCTCCGCCACCTCACTCAGGTCAGCGCCCTTTAGCGATCGCACGACCTCCCTCACCACGCCCGGCCCACTCACGGCCACGTTGATGACCCGCTCCGGCTCCCCGAATCCGTGAATCGCGCCCGCCATGAACGGGTTGTCCTCCGGGATGTTGGCAAACACGCACAACTTCGCCGCCCCGATTCCGTGCCGCCGCGCCGTTCGCCGCGCCGTCTCCTTCACAATCCTCCCCATCCACGCCACCGCGTCCATGTTTATCCCGCTCTTCGTCGAGGCCACGTTCACCGACGAGCACACGCGCTCCGTACGCGCCAGCGCCTCCGGTATCACCTCCACCAGCGCCGCGTCGCCGCGCTCCATCCCCTTGTGCACCAGCGCGGAGAAGCCCCCGACAAAGTCCACCCCCGCCTCCCTCGCCGCCCCGTCCAGCGCCTCGGCAATCGCCAGATAGTCGCTCGCAGACCCCCGTCCGAATGCCACCGCTATCGGCGTCACCGCTATCCGCCGGTTCACTATCGGAATCCCCAACCTCGCCGCCACCTCATCCACCGCCGCCACGAACTCTTTCCCAGCCTTCTTGACCAGCCGGCCCACCGTCTCCGCAAACCGCACCCCGCTCCGCTGCGAATACCCCAGCAGGCTGATCCCCAGCGTCACCGCCCGCACGTCCAGATGCTGCTGCGCGAACATGCGCGCGGTCTCGTAGATCTCCTCCGGCGACAGCCCCCCCGCTCTCAACGCTGCCCTCCCTCTTTCTCCTTACTCAGGTCCACGAAGCGGCTCAAGTGCCTGGGCGTGTCCGCGTTCAGCCCCCGCGCGCGCGACAACGCCAGCCCCAGGTTCTGCACCGCCAGCAGATACAGCGGCAGCCGCGCCAGCCGGCCCAACTCGCACTCCAGACTCACCGACCACTCGACACCGTCACCCTCGCCGCTGCCGTCCCCAATCGCCAGCGTCCTGCCGCCCATTCCGCCCATTTCACGTAACAGCGTCAGCTCCGATACCTGCGAAACCAACCCCGTGACCAGCACATCCCGCGCCGCCAGCGACTTAGGCCCGTGCCGGTACTCCAGGCTGTGAAACGCCGCCGTCGGGATCAAGGCCATCTCGTTGCTCTTCAGCGCCGCCTCTCGCGCCAGCCCATAGAGCGGCCCGCAACCCAAGAACGCGATCGCCCTCGGCGCCAGCGCCCCCGCCAGCGCGGCTGCGACCTCCTCCGCGCCCGCCTCAACCCCTCTCCCGGCCTCCGCCAGCCCCCGCAACTCCCGCGCCTTGCCTCGCTCCGCCCTCTCCAAGCACCACCACAGCAGCACGATCAAGAACCCGCTGGTGGCCCGCGTCGTGACGATGCTCCGCTCGTTCACGTACGGAAACACCACGCTCTCGTGCGCCCGGCTCGCCAGCGGAGCATCCTCCACCGCCCCAAGAAACAGCGTCCCAAGTCCCATCTCTTTCGCCCGCTCGCACGCTTCGACTACCTCTGTCGTCTGCCCGGAACGGGATACCAGGATCACCAGCGACCGCTGCCGCCGCGGCCGGTGGACCTCCGGAAACGTCAGAAACTCCGAGGCCGGCACCGCCTCCGCCTCTATGCCCAGCAGGCTCCGCATCACCCACGCCGCCGTCAGCCCCAGATAGAACTGCGACCCGCACCCTATCAGCAGCACCGCCGACCGCCCTCGCAGCGGGTTACGCACCTTGGGCAACTCCTCCAGCAACCTGGCCCAGTCCTCCGGCTGGGCCCTGATCTCCTCCAGGGTTACGCGTCCCAACTCTTCGCTCAATCGCCTAGCCTCCATCGGAACCCAGGGGCCCGCAGTCATCCCGGCCGCGCGGCCAGCGTGCCGACCGCTTCAGTGCGCAGCGGATCTTTATTCTCCTACGCCCCGTGCGCGGCGATTCTATGCCCGCCCCCACATGGGGTCAATCGCCCGTGACCCCATCCAGCAACGCCGGAACCTCGGTCAGCGCCGGCACCCACGGCGCCTCGCCCCCAGTCGGCGGGCCTCCTCGCGCCACCAGCACCCCGAGAATCCCAACACCCCTCGCCCCCATCACATCCGCGCGATAGGAATCACCCACGTGCGCCGCCTCGTGAGCCTGAGCCCCAATCATCTCCAGCGCCTGCTCGAATATCTCCGGCCGCGGCTTCGCATAGCCCGCCTGCGCCGAAGGCAGCGCCATGGCGAAAAACTCCCATATCCCGAGATCCTGCAACACGGCCTCGAGGTCCAGGTTGTCCCAGTTCGATATCACACCGAGCCGCCACCCGCGGCCGCGCATCTCCTCCAGCGCCGGCGCCGTGTCCTCATACAAGCGGTGCGGAACCGTCTGCGTCAGCCATAGCCACTCGGCCAGCGCCGCACGATCACCGCCCACACCCAGTTCCTCGAGGAGGCGCTCGTACCCCCAAGTGTGGTGTCGGTGCTGATCCTCCACTCCCGCTCCACAAGAGGCTCGATGTGCCTCCCGCTTCGGGCCCACAGCACGTTGGGCTTCCCGTATCACCTCCACCTCCCTCTGCACGCCCTTGTCGCGCAGCCTCGCCCATATCCAGACGTCCCGGTTCACCCCCTCCTCCGCCAGCGTCCCGCCAAAGTCAAAGAACACCGCCTTGATCTCTCTAGCCAGACTCCTCACCCTTAGGCATCAGCAATATCGTCGTTCGCGGCGCCACCACCACCTGCCGCTTGCCGTCCGCCTCCGCCACCCCAGCACCCCGCAGCCACTCGCGGACCTCCCGGCCGCCCCAGCGTGCATCCTCAACCTCAACCTTCGCCTCGCGCCAAGTATAGTTCGCCACCGCGCACACGCCCCCGCTATACGGGTAGAGCGCCACCCGATTCGGCGCCGAGAACCCAATCCCCAAAGGCGCCAGCAGCCTGTCCCGCACCAACTGCACCACTGGCCGCGCCAGGTGAACGAACGTCAGCGGCTCCGGCACCACCAGGGCGAGGGGCTCCCCATACTCGGCGCCCCGAATCGGCATGGCCAGCACGCGAGCCCCGGACGGCAGCAAGTTCTCCGTCAGGATCGGGAACCAGCCTTCCTCCCCCTGCGCCCGCGCCAGCACCTTCGCCGCACCGGGCCTGAGCGCCCACCGGAACGGCACCTTCGTCGCGGAGCGGCACTTGTTCCCCTCGGCCTCAAACCGGAAGCACCATTCGGACACCCGCTCCGGCGGCGCGCCTTGCCCCGCAAGCGAGAGCACCTCCGGGTCGCCGCACCTCGCCAGGAATCCGCCCGTCAGCAGCACCGTCGCGCCCCGTTCCACCAACGCCTTCAACCGCTTCACGACCGAGGCGTCCGCCGCCGCGTGGACCCCCAGAACCACACAAGCCGCGCCCTCCGGCAACTCCGCCGACGGCGCCACCGGTATCCCCATCGCGCCCAGCACGTCGAACAGGTAGGCCTCGTCGCCCGGGTCGCTCCCTCGAGGCTTGTAGACCACTACTCCCTCCGGCGTCCGTCCGCGGAGAACGCGCGCCAGTTCACGCAGCCGCGGCAACTCCTCCCGCAGCGCCTCTATCATCGCATTCCCGCGCGCCAGATAATCCGGCGTCGGCACGAACAATGCTATCTCCGGCGCTCCCGCCAGCACCGTCTGATACGCCTGCTCCAAGTACACCTCAGGGTAGCACTCTATCTGGTCGAACCAGCCCCCCCGCACCTTCTCGCCCGCAATCGAAACCAGCCAGCGGTAGTTCGCGAACGCCTGATACGGCTCCACATACTCGTACTCGATGTCCCGGGTCTCCGTGCCCACCCACAGCAGATCGAAGCTCCGCGGATGCTCCTCCACGTCATAGCCGTACAGATGAAAGCCGTCGTACCACTGCGGGTACTTGATGATCACCCGCCCGCGCGGGTTCTCCTCCCGCGCGGGCTCGATGATGTGCTTCCTGGCAAACTCAGCCAGCAGGCGTTGGTAGAAGACGTCCCACTCCAGCCCTCCCCTTGCCGCCTCGCAACGCGCGCAGCGACAGTCCGTCGCCATCAGGTCATCCACCAGCACCTCGTCAAACAGCCTGGCGCAAACCCTGGCCGCATTCTCGACGTCTCGCGCCGTCGCCGCGCTCGTGTAACACAGCCACCACCACTTGCTGCTGCTGGCCTCCCCGAAGTCGCGCCCCTGAACCGGAGTCAGCCCCCCGCCTACCTCGAGCCCGAATTCGCGAAAGACATCCCGTGCCCGCGTCAACGCCTCCACGTTGGGATGCGTGCCCCGGCTGACGTCGAGATAGACCTTCTCCACGCACACGCGCCTGAGCGCTCGCGCCCCCTCCCTGAGCGCCTCCTCGTCGGCCCAGTGACGGCTCACCATGCCGTCGGCCAGGAAGGCGCTTATCCGCAGAGCCCGATTTGTGCTGGACTGTCGGCTCACCGCGGGCTAGAAGACAACCATGTTCTTGATCGTGTCCGGCGCGCCCACCCGCGACAAAGCCACCGGGAACTCCTCCACCGCATACCGGTTGCTTATCAGCGGCGCCAGGTTCACCTTCCCCGCCGCGATCAACGCCACCGCATCCAGCAGCGTGAACGCCTTGGTGAACGACCCCCGCAGCGTCAACTCGCGCCGGTATATCTCATAGGGCGAAAGCGTCACTCGATCCTGCGGCGCGCACACTCCAAAGAACATCCCTCTGCCGCCGTCGCGCAGCAGCGGCACCAGCATCCCCGCCGTCGCCTCTCGCCCTGCGCAGTCGAAGGCCACGTCCGCCACCTGGAACAGGTCGCCTCTTCCCTCCTCGGTCGGCAGCACCTCCGGCCCATACACCTCGTCCGCCCCAAGCGACTTCGCTAGTTCGCGCTTCATCTCCGCCGGCTCGATAACGAGCAATCGCGCCGGCCCTCGCATACGCGCCAGTTGCGTCATAATCAACCCGATCGGCCCCGCCCCCAGAATCACCACCGTGTCGCCGGCCGTTATCTCCGCCAGTCCAATCCCGTGCAGGCAACACCCCACCGGCTCCGACAACGCGAAATGCTCAAAGGGGCGCCCCCCCATGTCCGCCACCGGGACTATCTCCCGCTCGCGCACCAGAATGTACTCCGCGAACCCGCCGTCCACCTCTATCCCGTAGTTCTTCAGGTTCGCGCACAAGTGCCGCCGCCCCTCCCGGCAGTGCACGCACAAGTGACACACGATGTTCGGATCCACCACCACCACGTCGCCCGGCTTGACAATGGTCACCCCGGGCCCGACCTCCCGCACAATCCCCGACAACTCGTGCCCAGGTATCACCGGGAACTCCGCCGGAAACTCTCCCTTGAAAATGTGGACGTCCGTGCCGCACACCCCGCAGGCCTTGACCTCGATCAGCGCCGTCTCCGGCCGCACCGCCGGCACCGGCGCCTCCCCGGTCTCAACCTTGCCTACCTCTAGGAACCGAGCAGCACGCATCACTGGCCTCCCCATTGCATCACCGGATCGCTCTGCGCCTCCTTGTGCGCCTGAGAAGCCCGCTCAATGCTCGAACGGGCCGCCGCATAGCACTCAAAACGCGAGCGTCCGGCCAGACTCAGCACCTCTTGCGCGCGCCCAGGCGCCACCCCGTCCACCCAGCGCAAGTACAGCGCCGCCGGATAGGCCCAACTCTCCGGCCCTATCCCATACACCGGTCCCGCGCCCTTCGGCCGCAACGAGTACAGCCGCTGCATAGGCCGGTCCAGTGGCTCGCTCATGTTCCCTTTCGCGACCCGCAGCACCACGTACGAGTGCACCCGCGCGGCCACCGCCACTACCTCCTCCTTGCTCACCGGGCCATCCTGTGCCCAC
This sequence comes from uncultured Armatimonadia bacterium, assembly GCA_964528605.1. Lineage (GTDB taxonomy): Bacteria > Armatimonadota > Zipacnadia > CAZGSV01 > CAZGSV01 > CAZGSV01. The sequence goes on along the minus strand of CAZGSV010000034.1, from coordinate 8,605 downwards.
CAGGAACTGGGGAACCCCTGCAGAATCCCTGCCTCAACCAGGAACGCCGCGTCTGCCGAAAGATCCTGCGTCGCCGGAGCCAGCACCGGCTCCGACACCCCTCGCACCGTGCACAGCAGCGCCGCCAACACCGCCAGCACAATCCAAGACCCGAACCTCCGCACCACCGACCACTTCCCTGCGCTGCTCATTCCGTCACCTCGGCCGTCAAGATAGCCAAAACCACTTCCGCCGTCGAGCGCACCTTCGTCCGCTGCCTCGCTACCTCGCCTAGCGGCTCAACGCCCAGAAGTGATAAAGCCCCTCCAACGTAAGATGTGGCCGCACCTCGTCCAGAACATGGACGTGCGGCGCCACTAACTCAACCGCCCCCCCCGTCCCCACGACCGCCGCCTTCCCTCCCAACTCTCTCTGCATCCGCCGCACCACGCCCTCCACCTGCGCCGCATGCCCGTATATCACTCCGGACGCCAGCGCCTCCTCCGTGGTCCTTCCGATCACATTCCCCGGCGCCCGCAGCCTTACGCCCGTCAGTTTCGCCGCCGCCGCCAACAGCGCCTCCAAACTCGTCCACAGGCCGGGCGCAATCGCGCCACCGAGATAGACCCCATCGCGAGACACCGCGTCCACCGTAGTCGCCGTCCCCAGGTCCACCACTATCGCCGGAACCCCATGCGCCACCTTGGCCGCGATCGCGTTCGCTATCCGGTCCGCCCCCACATCCCCGGGCGGCTCGTACGCCACCGGCATCACCGTCTGACTCGCGGGCTCCAGGTGCAGCGCCTCTACCCCGAACGAACGCCCCAATCCCAAGAGCTCCTCCGTCAGCGCCGGCACCACGCTGCACATCGCCAACCCGTCTACTGCCCCCGGCTTTATGCCCTCCGCCCTGAATAGCGGCTCCAGCGTCGCTCGATAATCGTCGGCCGTGCTCCGTCTGTCGGTGCGGATACGCCAACTGTGGGCCAGCCGCTCACCCACGAAACACCCCACCGCGATCCGCGTGTTGCCCACATCAACGGCAATCAGCTGCGGCGCACGCCTCTTCCCGGACGCTGTCTTTCGAGCCATGGCAATCTTCCCGGCGCCCGCCTCCCGTCCTCGTAACCACCGGCGCCGCCCCAGGTATAGCACCTCCGCCGACTCGCCGCCAAACTAACACGCGCGCGCCTGCCCAAGGGCCCGTTTCGCTTCCCCGTACGCAACACAGCGGCGCACTCGCGCCGCTGCCACTCCAACTTCACCTGACCGCCGCTAGGACCCGCTCTAGCGCCCTGGCGCGGCCGGCTTCGCTCGATGCAAGTTCCCTCGAACCTGCTCCCACAGTGTCGAGGGAGCCTGCACCTGGCGCAGCCGCGCCAGGCCACGCCAAGCCCACTGCAATCGGCCTACCTTGTGCTGGCACGCTCCGCACCGCGAGATGTGGTCCCGTACCTGCAACGGCAGGACCTCCCCATCTCGGGCCGCCAACCACAACTCCGTGACCAAATCGCAAATGTTGCTCGCCATCGCGCTAATCCGCCAAAAACCTCTGCGCAAACGCCTTCCGCGCCCGGTGCAGCCGCACCTTGACCAGCGTAAGGCTGCACCCCGTCACCTCGGCTATCTCCTGGTACGACAGCCCCTGCACGTCCCGCAGCACCAGCACCAGCCGGTACTCCGGCTTGAGCGACCCCAGCACCTGCTGCACCAGCGCATCCCGCATCGAGTCCTGCGTCGTTCCCTCGCACGCCCCCAGCCCGAAGCCCTCCATGTCCCCCTCAGCCGTCAGCACCGGTCGGCGCGCCGAGGCCTTCATCTCCGCCCGGCACACGTTCACCGCTATCTTCCGCAGCCAGTGCCCCACCCGCTCCGGCGAACGCACCTTCGCCAGATTCGCATACGCCCGCAGAAAAGTCTCCTGCGCCGCGTCCTGCGCCCGCTCGTAGTCCCCGGTAACCGTCAGGCAAAGGCCGAAAATGTTGTCCTGATACCGCCCGAAGATCCCCTCGAACGCCGACTCGTCCCCAGCCTGGAAACGCTCGACCAAGGCCACATCGGCGTTATCAACCCGCCGTGCGGCCTGGCTCGACGCTAAGGCAAGTTGTGTGAACGCAGCCTCGCCAGACATTGGGGCTCACTTGCCATATAGATTGCCTGAAATCACAAAAAGTTTCAACCCGTCCCAGAAACCCCGGTTTCTCCGCTCCGGCCCACCCGTTCGAACGCCGCCGCCACCGCGTCCACGTATATCAGACGCCACTTTGGTGAGCGCGCCACCAGAGTCACCAACCGCGAGTCCGCGAACCACACCACCAGGTCCGGATGCTGCGCCTCCACTAGGGCCTCCCAGTCCGGTGGCCCCCCGTCCAGGCGCTGCGAAATGCCCACCAGTGTCTCCCCGTAGACATCCGGCCTCTGGTCTATCGCCACCCGGCACTGTGGATAAAGCGTAAAGATCAGGTAGCCGCCCCAGTTGAACGGGTTCAGGATGTTCCCCCGGTACCCGTGTTCCGCCAGAAAGGCTGCGCAGGCCGCCGGCACACTTGCCGGCGCCACGCACGCCTTGAAGTCCCCTTTCCAAGGGAAATACGCCAGCATGGCCACCAGCCCCGCTCCTGCCAGCACCAAGGCCGCGGCGCTCGGCCTCCCACTCTGCCCCGCTCTCAGCCTCTCAAGCGTCCGCCTCCCCCGCTCTCGTCCCTCAAGCAGAACACCCAGCCCCCTGGCCAACACCGGGCCCGCAACCACCGCCGCCACCGGAACATGGCGCTTTGCCGTCAGCACTAGCGCCCCCAGCACCACCATCCAGACAAACCCTGGCCCCCCTCCCCGCCGCAACCTCAGCCCTGCCGCAACTAGGCTCACCAGCACCAATACCCCCCCCGCTAGATGCGGGCCGTTATCGAACGTCGTCCGCTGCCACTCCAGGATGTACTTCGGGTAAACGCTCTGCCGCAGGTAGTCAAAGGGATATGTCAGCAGGTCCACGCCGTTCGGATTGATCAGCGCGACCGCCGCGCACGCCGCCGTGGCCGCCGCTCCACCCACGACACCGACTGCCCAGCCGGGCCGCCCGCGGCCAAAGAGCCCATGACCCACCGTCCACAACCCCAAGAGCATTATCCCCGTCACAAACCCCGCGTGCAGGTTCGCCCACACTAGCGTCGCCCCCACCAGCGGCCCAAACCTCCGCAGCGCCGCCCCCCAGTTCGCCGGCGGCTCTCCGCTCAGCGCCGCGGCAAACGCGACCGCCCCCAGATACGTGAACAGCTGCGGCCGCTCCAGCCACGATCTCGTGGTCGCATAGGCCGCCACCCCCGTCAGCACAAGCGCTGCATACACCCCCAGTCGCCTCGCGCCCGCCCCGAAAACCACCATCAGCGTCGCCGTCAGCAGCAGCGCCCGCAGCACCATCAAGCCTCGCAGCCCAGTCCCCCGATAGGTCCACCAGAACACCAACTCGCTCAGCCACTCGTGCGTCACCCACCGCCGCCCCGCTACCGTGTAACTGAACACCTCGTGCTTCGGCACCGAGCGCGTCTCGACAATGTACCTCCCCGTCGCCAGGTGCCACCAGATGTCGCTGTTCCTGATGGGCCGCGCCAAGGTGGCCGCCATCAGCCCCAGAAACGCCGCCGCGCCCACCACCCACACGCCCAAACTAACACCAAAGTCCCTGGTTTCCGGCGTCTCGGCAGCCTCACTCACGGCCATGGCCGGAGTCTATCTTCCACTCCGACCATGGTCAACGAATGGCCCCTTGTTGCGGACTCGCCCCAGGGCTATACTGCCCCACGGGTACTCAGTATGCGCCTCGCTCGGACAGTCGCCGCAGCCCTCCTTGCCGCCATCTTGCTCGGCCTCGCTGGCTGCCCACGCGCTCGGCAGAATCCCACCACCGGCAAGCGCCCCGCCAGCCACCCGAATGTAATCCTCATCGTCATTGATACGCTGCGCGCCGACCATGTGGGCTGCTACGGCCGCTCCCCTAGCCCCACTCCCAATCTGGACGCCCTAGCCCAACGCGGCATCCGCTTCGCCCAACTCTACTCCAACTCTCCCTGGACCATCCCCTCCATGGGCTCCCTCTTCACCTCCCTCTACCCCTCCGAGTGCGCCCTCGGCCGGGTCGCGGGCGATTCCCTCGAGGACGTCTGGTCCCGGTATGTCCTCGGCATTGCCCCGGGGCTCCCCACCCTGGCCGAGACTTTCTCCGCAGCCGGCTACGCCACCGTCGGCCTCACCGCGAACATGTACCTCGGCCCTGGCTACGAAGTGGACCTCCGCCGCGGCTTCCAGCGCTTCTGGGGAGCCACCACCCCCGCCGAAGAGACCGGCGATATCCTCACCCGCCGAGCGACCCGCTTTCTCGAGACGCCTGCCCCTGAACCCTTCCTGCTCTGGCTCCAGTATATGGACCCCCACTCCCCCTACAGTCCTCCGCAACTGCCGCCCGCCGCTCCCGGCTCCGAGGAAGAGCGCCTCCGCCAACTGCCGATGACCGCCTACCGCAACCAGCCCTTCTCCGCCTCCGAGAACAAACGCCTGGTCGAACTCTACGACCTCGAAGTTCAATATGCCGACCAACAGGTGGGCCGCCTACTCCAACTCCTGGACCAGCGCGGCCTGCGCCGCCGCACCGTCGTCTTCGTCACCTCCGACCACGGCGAAGAGTTCTGGGAGCACGCCGGCATCGGCCATGGCCACTCCCTCTTCGACGAGCAACTCCACGTCCCCGGCATCCTGCTCCTCCCCTCCAAGCGCGACGCGGGCATCGTGGTTGAGCGCCAGGTCTCCCTCCTCGACGTCGCCCCCACTCTGGCCGCACTCGCCGCAATCCCCATTCCCCCAGGCTGGCACGGTAAGCCCCTGGTCCCCCTCACCGAGCGCCCCAGCCTGAACAACGAGACCCTCTACGCCGAATCCCTCCGTTACGGCCCGGAGCAGCGCGCCGCCCGTTCCCCGGACTACAAGTGCATCCAGCCCGCCGGCGCTCACGCTGTCGGCCTATACGATCTGCGGCGGGATGCTGCCGAGAACCACAACCTGGGCGCCGCCCCCCCCTCGGAGAGCCGCGCTCTGCTGAGCGACTTCTCCCGCTGGGCAACTGAGATGAAACGTCGGGCGGCCGAACTGCGCCCCAAGATGACCCCCCGCCGGCACCCCCTCACCCAGGAACAGCAAGAGCGCCTCCGCCGCCTGGGCTACCTGGGGAAATGACCTTGGGGGCCTTCTCCCGCTAGCCCAGACCGCTCGGGCGCTCTCTATCCTACCTGGAGACCCTGGCCTCCGGCTCGGTGGGCGTAGTTGAGTCCTTGCGCGCCGAACTTATCTGCTTCTTGCCCCCGAAATAGAACTGAGTGATGAACTCATCCGAAACACAGGCCGCCAGCAGGTTCGTCACCACGCGCTGCTCGCTCAGTTTCGTCAGGTCTACGTGCCGGTTCCGCGCCGCCAACCGCGTCTCGAACTCGTGCTTCCCGTTAATGAAGATGAATGGCCCCTTCAGGCCCCTCCTCTTCATCTCCGCCCGCCCCGCCTCGCTGTCCAGGTCGTAGATCACCGCCCGCATCCGGTGCGGCACGTTGCCGGCGAACCTCCTTAGCCAACTGCAGAGCGGGTCCTCAGGCTCACCCTCCTTGCTCGGCATCTCCAGCACCGCCTCCACTTGCAGTACCGCTCCCGGCTCCCCCTTCTGCCACACGCCATTCACCGGCAGGGCCGGCGGCCCAGGGGGAACACACGGCTTCACGCCGGCGTTTCGCGCCTCTCCCTTCGGACTCGTGAGGTCAGGCCGCGGCCCGAGGTCGGTCAGCCGCTTCCACACCACTCCGACTGTTGCCAAACACAGCAAGATGACAAGTATTGATACCAGCGGACTTACCGGCTTCCTCATCCTCGCCGCTACTCCTCCCGCCTGCCCACCTCACACCGGCCCGTTTACCACTGGGCCCCTAGTCCCACGCCAGCCCCGGGGCCTCTATTGGCCCCCGCCTGCGACAGGCGCTGCCTCCTCCGCCCCTCCACCGCGGGGCGCCCGAAGCCCCTTCTGGCGCCTCTCGATACGCGTACCCTTCTTCTTCTCCAACTCCGCAGAGCCTTTCTCCCGCACCGCTTTCGTCACCTTCGACCCGGTCGCGGACCAGTACACGTAGACGATGACGCACAACAGCACGATGATTACCACCAACAAGACCGCCGGGCTTACCGTCTTCCGCATCTTGCTGCCATCCTCTCTCTTTTCACTGCCACAAGCCCCCATAGTATACCCCAGTTCCCCTACTTGTCAAGAAAAGGACGCGGGCGCCCTGCCCGGACACCCGCGTCCTTCACCAGCTCTTCCGCTTGCGGACCGCCCGCCCGTCAACTCCCCCGGGCAGCCGGCAATCCCCAAGCAGGCAACGATCCCACTAGTACCGGAACAGCTCCGGCCTCGACACCACGTCCTTCCACCGCATCCACTTCACGTGCCCGTCCGCAAACCCCAGGTTCGGGCCGCCCATGTGGCGGTAACGCGACAACCCACCCACATCGGTGTTGTACGAGTTCGTCGGGCCGCACTGGTCACCCGTGGAGCACGTGCAGAAACCGGGCAGACGGAAGAAGTTGTCGGCGTTCGCGTGCTCCATGAACCCGTAGTCGTTGGTATCGCCTACGAGCAGGAAGTCGCCGGCCTTCTCAACCCTGGCAAGCGAGAACGACATCGCCACGCCTTCCCTGGGGTCGCCCGTGACTAAACCGTCGCTCCAGATGCGCCCCATCAGGTTCGAGTCGCAGGTGATATCGTCGCCCTTCATCGCAATGGCGAGCGGTGCCTCGTCGTCGTACGCCATCTGGCAGTTCATGCCGTAGTCGCTGTCGCGCCGGTCCATGCCGCTCAATTCGCCAGTGCTCGGGCAGGCCTGCACCAACTTCATGTTCTTCGCGTAAGGCTCGATCAACTGCCACCAGCAGTGCCCGCCGAACGGAACGTTGTTCGACAGGCCCGGAACCGCGTACGTGCTGATCGGGTCGCACCAGAGAATCTGCTCGTCATAGTCACCCATGTAGGTCAGCATCGCCAGCACTTGCTGGCGCACCTGCTGCGCGCACGAGGTCTTCCGCGCGCCCTCACGAGCACGAGCAAAGACGGGAAACAAGATCGCAGCCAAGATCGCTATAATAGCTATCACGACCAAGAGCTCGATCAGCGTGAATCCTCTCTTGCTCCCCATTTCCACACCCCTTCTACGGGATTTTCCGCAATCAATAAGAACTCCGCTGACTTCCCCCCGTGGCTACCATGGCTACCTATTGCTGCGGCAGGCGAAACCCGGCCCCCAACGCCTTCTTACGCCACCCTCTTTCCGGCGTTCGTCCGTGTTCGGCCTATCTCCACTACCGATTGTACCACCCCCTCTCGCCCCTGTCAACGCGAGTTGTCAAACTTCTCTCACAATTGCCGCCCCCGCTCACCCTCGGCCCAACGCCCCCCGACGCCCAAACGGAAGTTTGCCGCCGGCGCCGAGTGCGTCACCCTACCCACCGAGATCGCGTTCACCCCTGTCCGCGCCATCTCCTCTACCCCCTCCAACCCGACCCCCCCGGAAGCCTCCAGAAACACCACACCGCCGACGCGCCTCACCACCTCCGCCACCTGCCCCGACCCCATGTTGTCCAGCAGCAGCGCCTGCGCGCCCGCCGCCACCGCCTCCTCCGCCTCCGCCACACTCCCCACCTCCACCTGCACCACCAGGTTGTGGGGACGCCGTGCTAACGCTCTGCGCACGACCTCTCCTACGCTTCCCACCAGCGCCAGGTGGTTGTTCTTCACCAGTATCCCGTCGAAAAGCCCCATACGGTGATTGGCGCCGCCCCCAACCCGGACCGCGTACTTCTCCAGCGCCCGCAGCGTCGGCCTAGTCTTCCGGGTGTCCAGGATTCTCACCCCGGTGCCCGCCGTCCGCTTCACAAACTCCCGTGTCAGCGTGGCGATCCCCGACAGCCACTGCAGGAAGTTCAGCGCGCACCGCTCCCCGCTCAGCACCGCCCGCGCCCCACCCCTTACTACCGCAACCACCTCGCCCGCTCCCACCTCGTCCCCCTCCTTCACCGCCGCCTCGAAAACCGCTCCCGCATCCAGCCTCCGAAACACTCGCTCCGCCAACGGCAAGCCGCATACTACCGCAGGCGCCACCGCCTCAATCTTTCCCTCCGTATCCACCCCCTCCTCGATCAGCGCCTCGGTGGTTACGTCCCCCGGCCCGATATCCTCCCGTAGCGCTTCCTCCACCAAACAGTCCAAATGCGCCCAGTCCATCACGCCCGCACCCCAAGACCGCCCCGCCGCTTCTCCATACGCTCTGCCTTCTTCTGCTCCAACGCTTCTCACCTCTGCCCCCGCTCCTGTTTCCTCGCCTTAAGCTCGCTCGTGAACGTGTACACCCGGACGATGATGGCCACCAGCACGGTGATCGCCGCCAGCACGGCCGCCGGGGCTTACCGTCTTCCGCATCTTGCTGCCACCCTCCCCTTTGTCACTGCTGAGGACTCGCCACAGTATAGCCGAGTTGCCCTAACCCGTTAAGCAAAAGGACGCGGGCGCCCTGCCCGGACACCCGCGTCCTTCACCAGCTCTTCCGCT
>CAZGSV010000033.1:0-27808 GCA_964528605.1 uncultured Armatimonadia bacterium | reverse complement strand
GGCGGATGGCCTGCCGCCGCGCCTCGTCCACGCACGCCGTCACCTGCTCGCCCGGGCGCAGGCTGCCTCGGTCCAGGGCGCACCGGTGGACCACGAGGGCCTCGGCGCCGTAGAAGGCTCCGGTCACGCGCGCCTGACCCTCCGAGCCCGTCAGCAGCCCGGTGTCGCCCACTTGGCCGCCCGCCTCGGCATAGAAGGGCGTGCGGTCCAGGACGATGTCCACCTCGCCCTCGGTAGCCCGCTCCAGCGGCTGGCCCTCACGGAAGACGGCCAGTATGCGCGCCTCGGCCGCGAGCGACTCGTAGCCGACGAACTCCGTCTTGCCGTGCCGCTGCAGGAAGTCGGCATAGCCCTTCTCCCCCAACGCAGTCACGACCGTGGCCTGACGCGAGCGCGCCCGCTGCCCCTCCATCGCGCGCGCGAAGCCCGCCTCGTCAACGCCCAGGCCCTCCTCCTCCGCCATCTCTTTGGTCAGTTCGATGGGGAAGCCGTAGGTGTCGTGGAGGCGGAAGGCGACCTCCGCGGACACTGCCCTCTCGCCGTTGCGCCGGCAGCGATCTATCTCCTCCCGGAGCACGTTCCACCCGGTCTCCAGCACCTCGCGGAAACGCTCTTGCTCCAAGCGGCACGCGCGGACAATATGGTCCAGCGCCGGCTTCAGTTGCGGGTAGAAGTCGCACAGCGCGTCCGCGACCAACGGCGGCAACTCCGCCAGGAAAGGCTTCTCGATGCCCAGTCGCCGCCCGGCCACCATCGCCCGCCTCATGAACCGCCGCAGCACGTAGCCGCGCCCCTCGTTCCCGGGCAGCATGCCGTCCGCGATCATCATCGTGTATGCCCGCGCGTGGTCCGCAACCACGGCGGTGTGAACCTTGGCCCGCTCCGGTTCCTCGCGCCGCGAAGCCATCGAGGCAACGGCCTCCACCAGCGCCGTGAAGACATCTATGGCGTAGACCGTCGGCTTGTCCTGCGCGCACAGCGCGGTGCGCTCCAGCCCCATGCCGGTATCAATGTTCTTGCTCGCCAGCGGCGAGAAGGACCCGTCCGCATTCCTGTAGAACTCGGTGAACACCATGTTCCAGATTTCCAGAAAGCGGTCGCACTCGCAGCCCGGCTTGCAGTCCGCGCGGCCACAGCCCAACTCAGGCCCCAAGTCATAGTAGAACTCCGCGCAAGGGCCGCACGCCCCCACCTCGGCCAGCGGCCCCCACCAGTTGTTGTCCATCCCGAGGGGAACCACCCGCTGGCCAGGCATCCCGATCTCTCTCTCCCAGATGGCGACTCCCTCGTCGTCCTTCTCGTACACCGTGCCCCACAGCCGTTCCACCGGGAACTTCATCACCTGTGTCAGGAACTCCCATCCCCACAGCATTGACTCCCGCTTGTAGTAGTCGCCGAAGGAGAAGTTCCCCAGCATCTCGAAGAAGGTGAGGTAGCGGATGCGTATCCCCACCTGATCGGTGTCCTTGTCGCGCACGCAGCGCTGGCACGTGGTCACCCGCCGGTGCGTGGGCTGCGCCGTCCCCTCGATGTAGCCGCGGAAGGGCACTACGCCCGCCCCCGTAAGCAGTAGCGAGGGATCCGTGGGGATTAGCGAAATACCCTCGCGGACCTGATGTCCCTTGCCCGCGAAAAAGGATAGGAACGCTTGGCGAAGTTCAGCAGTGGTCACTAGCCTGATCCGTCCCCGCCGCCATCGCCTGGGCGCGCGAGTGGCGCACCACAATCTGCACCGTGGCTGCCGCGGGAACGGCTATCAGCATACCAACTAGCCCGAGCAGGTGTCCACCCACCATGAGCGCGAAGATGATCCACAAAGGATGAACGCCCACCGCTTCCCCCATCAAGCGTGGCGTGACGATGTTGTCGAACACTTGGTTCAGCGCCACCAGACTGCCCACGCTCGCCACCATCGCCCACACGGGTGGACTGCCGGTCAGATAGGCTACCAGACCCACCATTACCCAAAGCGTCAGAGCGCCCACCATCGGTATCACGCACAGAAAGCCCGCCAGCACCCCAAGCAGCAGCGCGTAGCGCACATGGAATGCGAGTTGCCAGACGCTCAACAGCAGCGCCGCCGACACCGAGATTGCCAAGGAGACTACGAACTGGGCCCTGAGGTAGCGACCGAGCATCCGTTCGACCTCGCCCACGGTCTCTACCACGTCCGCCTTGTACCGCCGCGGCAGAATCTCCCGCGCGGCTCGCCGGATCTCCCCCAGGTCGCGCACGAAGTAGTAAGTGATGATAGGCAGCAGCAGGAAGGAGAAGATCACCGCCACCGAGCCCCGCGCCGCCTGCAGCATCCTGTTGAGCCACTGCGCCACGCCCGCCGCCAGCCGGTCTCCGTGAGTGCGCAGGAAGGATGCCGCTTGCTCCGCCAGTGGACTGCGTGCCCCGCCCCCCTCGCCAAAGTAGCCGCTCCACATCGTCACCAGTTTGGCCGGATACTCGCTTACCGAAGAGGCCAGACTCCCAACCTCGGTCACAATCGGCGGCAGCACCAAGATGACAACCACAGCGAAGAAGAGGAGAAAGCCCGCATACACCAGCGCCACGCCCCAGCCTCTGCGCCAGCCCCGCTTTTCCAGCCGGTCCAGCAAGGGCGCCAGCACGTACGCCAGTAGGAGACTCACCAGGAAGACCGGCAGCATGCTGCGCACCAGATAGAGCAGGTAGGCGACGGCGGCGACGATGAGCACCGTCCTCAGCGTGTGCGTGGTGATGCCGGCCCGGGGGGGCTGGCTCTGTTCGGCCTCTGCCATGCTAGGCGGGCTGCCTTTCTTTGGGGGTCTCGGTCACCCCGTCTCCGTCTGGTTCTCCTCTTCCTCTTGCTCCATGCGGCGCCGCAGGTTCATCAGGGCTAAATGCTGCAGGCGCGAGACGTGCATCTGCGACATGCGCAGCGCCTTGGCAATCTCGGCCTGCGTCATGTCCTTGAAGAACTTCATCACGATGATTTTGCGCTGCCGCTCGGGCAGGCCCCGGATCGCCTCATCCATTTCCGTGCGCCGGAGGACGTGCTCCGGCGTTTCCCCATCCGCCGCGGCGACCTGCGGCTCGTAGCCGCGCCGTTCGTCATCCTCGTCGCGGCTGCTGTCGAGGCTGACCAGGTCGTACACCAAATCCAATTCCATCGCCAGTTCCACGTCCTCGGGCCGGGCCTTCACGCGCGCGGCGATCTCGTTCACCGTGGGCGAACGCTGGTATTGATGGCTCAACTCATCAATCGCGCGATTGACCAGCAGGCGCAATTCCTGCAACCGCCGCGGCACCCGCATGGTCCAGCCCTTGTCGCGGAAGTAGCGTTTGATCTCCCCCACGATCGTGGGCGTGGCAAAAGTGGCGAAGCGGTAGCCCTTGCTCGGGTCGAAGCGATCCACGGCGTTGATCAGGCCCACCATCCCCACTTGTACCAAGTCCTCCAGCGGCTCACCGCGGTCGCGAAAGCGCGCGGCCAAGGCGTGCACCAGCGGGGTGTTGACGGCGATAATCTCATCCCTAATGGCCGCCTTCTTATGACGGTCCCTCTCCTGCTGCAGCCGCTGGAAGAGGCGGTCTACGTCCTCGCTATACTTGCTGGCCGTGCGCGGGCCGCTGTCCATCTTAGATCTCCCTGCGCAACCTCTTCACGAGCCGGACGCAGTTGCCCTCCTCGGGGCAGGAGCCAAACTCCACCTCGTCCATCAAGTGCTTCATCAACATCAGGCCCAGACCGCCCGCGCCCACGCGCTGTCCGCTCTCCGCGCGCGCCAGAATGTCGTCCCAGTCAACGTGGGTGCTGGGGTCGCGCACCTGAATCACCAGAGTGTCCTCGTCGAAGTTGAGGTCCAGGTGGATGCGGTCCGACCCCTCGACTGGCGCGCCATGCCTGAGCGCGTTGGCCCAGGCCTCGCCCACCGCCAGTTTGATGTCCTCCACCTCTTGGTAGGACAGGTCCAGGCGGGCGCCAATCGAACCCACGACCAAGCGGACCGTCGCCACGTACTCCGGCCGCCGCAGCAAGGTCATTTGCAGCTCCCCACGGATCGGTTGCCGCCTGCCCTCCGCGACCTCTTGCCGCCCGCGCGCGGACTCCATCGCGGCCTCCACTGTTGGGAAGACCAAGCGCATGTCGGGAATGCCGGCGATGCGGAACGCCCGCAGCACCCGGTCGTTCGTGGTCACAATGCGCAGCGAGCCGCCCAACTCCTGCACCTGCCCCTGGCAACCCGAGAGTACGCCGATCCCGGAGGAGTCAATGTACTCGGTGCCGCCCAGGTCCACGATGATGAACTTGTAGGCCCCCGCTTGCTCGGTGATGCGCGTGGCCAACTCCGGCGCGGTGTACACGTCCACCTCGCCCTGGACCTTCAGCAACAGAGTCTCCTCATCCAGCCGTTCGGTTCGGACTACCATCTCCATTCACCCTTGTCTGCAAGACTCCCCCTGCCCGGCCTAGCCCTGGGCCTGGCCATTGTCCTCGCGGGCGCGACGGGCTGCCTCCCGGCCTTCCTCGACACCTTCTTCCAACCTCACCTTGGTGTTGTCGAGCCAAGCCCGGACTCTCTGCCTTACCGCAGCGCCGGTCTTCTTGTCCTTCGAGAGCCAGGTTGCCACCACCCATCCAGCGGCCAATCCCAGGCCGAAAACCAACAGCCAACCGGCCTTGCCCGATGTCTTCTCCTCACTCACCGCTTTCCACTTCCTCCTTGCGTCGTCCGCTGAGGATCGTCCTAAGTCCCGCCGCCAGGCCCACCCCCGCCGCCCGCACGGCGCGCCACTGCTCCTTCATCTGTCTACTGGCCTCGTCCGCACCTCGCGCCACCCGCGAGACCAGGTCCATCTGCTGGATCAACTTGTCCACCCGGTCCGACTGCTGCCCAGCCCGCTGCAAGAGCGGCCGCACCTCCTGCTCCAGTAGGGAGCGCAACGCCGCCAGCGTGCGCCGCGCCTCCTCGGCGGTGCTCTCGGCCTGACCGGCCACCCGCCATAGGCGCAACGCCAAGGCGATGAGCGCCACGCCCAAAACGATCGCCACCGCCAGCGCCACCACTCCCAGCGCCTCCACCAACGTCATTCCTTCTCTTCTGCCTCGCGCAGACGCCGCAGCCTAGCCTCAATCTCCGCCTCGAACCCGGCCTGCGAGGGCTCGTAATAGCGCCGGCCCACCAGGCCGTCCGGCAGATACTGCTGCGGCACGTAGCCACCGAAACTGTGCGGGTACTGATAGTCTACACCGTGGCCCAGGCGTGCGGCACCTGCGTAGGAACTGTCCCGCAGGTGCGGCGGCACCCGTTCCGCTTTCCGCTCCTGCACGTCCTTCATCGCGGCGGCGATGGCCTGGTAGCAGGTGTTGCTCTTGGGCGCGGTCGCAATGTAGATGACGGCCTGGGCCAATGGTATCTGGCATTCCGGTAGGCCCACGGTCTCCACCGCCGTGGCCGCCGCCGCCGCTACCACCAGCGCCATCGGGTCGGCCATCCCCACGTCCTCCGCCGCGTGAATCAGGATGCGCCGCGCGATGAAGCGCGGGTCCTCGCCGGCGTAGATCATCCGCCCCATCCAGTAGAGCGCCGCGTCCGGGTCCGACCCGCGCATACTCTTGATGAACGCCGACACCACATCGTAGTGAGCGTCCCCTGCGCGGTCGTGCTGCAGCCTCTTCTGCGCGGCCTCCATGGCCGCCTCCGGCCCTATCCGCAGCGGGCCCTTTCCCCCGGCGCCTTCCACGATCAACTCCAGCATGTTGAGCGCGTGGCGCGCATCACCGGCCGAACTGACCACCAAGTGCTCCAGCGCTTCCGGCTCCAGGGAGATGTCCAGCCCGCCGTAGCCGCGCTCCGGATCGTGCAGCGAGCGCTCAACGATCGTTCGCACCTGCTCGTCGCTCAGTGGGTTGAACACCACCACCCGGCAGCGCGACAGCAGCGGAGGAATGATGTAGAAGAAGGGGTTCTCGGTGGTGGAGCCGATGAGAGTGAAAGTCCCGTCCTCGACGAACGGCAGGAAGCGGTCCTGCTGCGCCTTGTTGAGCCGGTGGATCTCCTCGACGAAGAGGATGGTGCCCTGCCCCTTGTCCTGCTGCCGCAGGCGCGCCGCCTCCGCCGCCTGCAGAATCTCCGCCACCCCCGCCTCCACCGCGCTCAGCGTCACGAAATGGCGCTTGGTGGTGGCACGGATGATGTGAGCCAGCGTCGTCTTGCCGCTGCCGGGTGGACCGTGCCAAATCATGGCAGGCACGCGGTCTAGCCGAATCGCCTTGCCCACGAAGGTGTCCGGCCCCACCACCTGCTCCTGCCCCAGGAACTCCTCCAGCGAGCGCGGCCGCATGCGCGCCGCCAACGGCATCTGTTCCGGCGCCTGCCGTTCAGCCTCGGACTCGAACAGATTCACCGGCCCTCACTCTCGGACCCCATCCGAGTGCCCTCGTCTCTCAGGGCGGGGCTCCCACAGCGCCGCCCGACCAGCAACATAGGGCCGCGCCGCTACGCCGTGTAACTCGAAGCCTTTGAACCTGCTTAAGGCAGGTGGGTGCCCTCCCGGACGCTTCGCCGCATCACCTTGCGGCGGCGCAGGTCGGCGGCCGGAGTCAGGCTCCCTTGATACTCAGTGTTGGCTCAAGGCTGCGAATGTTATCACGCACGCCGCAGCAACGACCCTGTTCGCATTATCCCCCTCTGGACGCGATAAGTCAACGAGTCAGCCGCCTGGGCCCCGCTGAGTCGCGCTCACGCCCGCGCTCCGCGCCCACGGTCACCCAGAGGGCGCTCTTGCGCCCATCCGGCGGCGCGCTACCTGACCGCCTTCTTTACCTTGCCGTTCTCCAGCACCAAAGGCGTCTTCTTGTCGTCGTCCAAGCGGGCTATCACTCGATACCCGGTCCCCGTCCTCTCGTAGCGGGCCAGCCGTTGCCCAGCGAACGGCAGCAGAATGGGCTTCGCCCCGCCCTTTCCCAGACCCAGTTCCTCCAGCGTCTCCAGGTTGAGCCGCTCCGGATAGCCGCTGTCCGTGTGCGCCATCTCGAGCGCGGTCGCAAGAGCCTGGAGCGCCAGCTGCGCCTCCGCCTGCCGCGCGGTATCGGGCACGAAGTCCGCCAGTTGGTGAATCTGGCCCACCGGCCTCAGCGCGGCCAGCCGTTCCACCAGTCGCGCCGTCAGCCCATTGCGCGCATTGTCCCAGTACAGCAGCCCTCCCACGGCAAAGAGCAAGACCGCCCGCACGCTCCAACGTATGATCGCGCGGCGCCTCAGTATGCGCTGCGTCTCCCGATCCGCCAGCAGGCGGCGGTACGAGCGCAGGTCGGAGGTCGCCAACTGGCGGTAGTCTGCCAGTGAAGGGGCTGGGCGCGCCGGCTGCAAGTCCAGCACCGAGGCCACTGCCGCTGCCTCTTGCGCAGCCGCGCCCGCTGCCTGCTCCTCAAGCACTTGCAGCACCTCCTTGGCGCTCTGATAACGGTGCTCCGGGTTCTTGGCCATCAGTCTCGCGACCAGCCCGTTGAGCCAGCCCGGCACCTCCGCTATGGGCGGCGGCGTGCGCTGCAGGATGGCCTCGCCCATGGCCTTGGCGTCCGCCTCGGCAAAGGGGTTGTGCCCGCTGAGCATCTCGTACAGCACCACGCCTAGCGAGTACAGGTCGGAGCGCGCCTCCGCCTCGTGCCCCAGCACCTGCTCCGGCGCTCGGTAG
The DNA here is from genome assembly GCA_964528605.1 of uncultured Armatimonadia bacterium. Lineage (GTDB taxonomy): Bacteria > Armatimonadota > Zipacnadia > CAZGSV01 > CAZGSV01 > CAZGSV01. The sequence continues at coordinate 20,140 of CAZGSV010000033.1, read as the reverse complement.
GGCGACTCGGTCTTGGGCCGCGCGTGCCCCAGCCCGAAGTTGATGACCTTGGTGAGTTGGCCGGGCACGTAAAGGATGTTGAAGGGCGTGAGGTCCGAATGCACGGCCCCCTTCTCGTGCGCGAACTGCAACGCCCGGCACACTGCGGTGGCTATCTGCACCGTTCGCCCCACGTCAAGCCGGACCTGCGCGTCTATCAGTTGGCGCACGTTCTGCGCCTTGAAGTACTCGGAGCGCACCACGTAGATGTCGTTCTGCTCCCAGAACTCGTAGATGGCGCCGATGTTGGGATGCGACAGCCCCAGGACGGGCTGCAGTTCGCGGTTGAACCGCTCCACGGCCAGCCGCCAGTTCTCGTCGTTCGCGCCTTTTGGCTTGGCGAAGGCGCGCAGTGCGCAACGCGAGCCGTCGGTCGGGTCAATGGCCTCGTAGACCGTTCCCAAGGGCCCGCGCCCCAGCACCTCAACTACCTGGTACTTGCCGATGTGAAACGGGCGCACGCGCCACCCTCCTCTCGAGGTGATTCTACCTGCTGCGCCTGCGGCTGCAAACGGGCCGGCGCCCGCCGGCCCGCATCGCTGTTCGCCAGCCCGGTCGCTCAGGCCGGAGGCAGCGGCAGGCTGGCGACGGCAGAGGCCACCAGATCGCCGGTCTCCCTAGTGCCCGGATGCTTGCCCGCCTCGAGCGCCGGGATCTTTCCCGACTTCAGCACTTCCACGATCGCGCCCTCAATGAGAGCCGCCGCCTGCGCCTCGCCTAGGTGCTCGAGCATCATCTGCACCGCGCAGATCGCGGCCAGCGGGTTAGCCGTGTTCTTGCCAGCATGCTTGGGCGCGGAACCGTGGATCGGCTCGAACATGGACACCCCCTCCGGGTTGATGTTGGCGGAGGCCGCGATGCCCATGCCGCCCTGGATCATCGCCCCCAGATCGGTGATGATGTCCCCGAACATGTTGGTAGTCACAATCACGTCAAACCACTCCGGATTCTTGACCATCCACATGCAAGTGGCGTCAACATAAGCCGTGGTCGTCTGAATGTCCGGGTACTCCGCCGCTACTTCCTTGAAGACGCGCTGCCACAGCCCGTGCCCGTAGGTCAGCACGTTCGCCTTGTCGCACAGCATGACCTTCTTCTCTTTGCTGCGCTTGCGGGCCAACTCGAAGGCGTAGCGGATGCAGCGCTCCGTGCCCTTGCGCGTGTAGACCGCGAGTTGCGTCGCCACCTCGTCGGGCGTCCCCTGCTTCATCGTGCCCCCAATGCCCACGTACACGTCCTCCGTATTCTCTCTGACCACGACGAAGTCTATGTCCTCCGGCCCCTTATCCTTAATGGGCGTCCATACGCCCTCGTACAGTTTCACCGGCCGCAGGTTGATGTACTGGTCGAGTCCGAAGCGCAGCCTGAGCAGAATGCCGTGCTCCAGTATCCCCGGCTGGACAGCCGGATGGCCCACCGCGCCCAGGTATATGGCGTCCACGTGCTTCAGTTCCTCGAACGCCGAGTCAGGGATGATCTCCCCCGTGCGCAGATAACGCTCGCCGCTGAAGTCGTAGTCAATCAACTCGTAGCGGAGGCCTACCCGCTGCCCGGCTACCTCCATGACCTTCAGCCCCTCCCTGACCACTTCCGGCCCGATACCATCGGCGGGGATGACCGCTATCTTGCACATTGACCTGCCTCCTCCAAGTGAGGGCTGCCTGGGCTCGCGCAGCGAGGACCGCTACGAGTGAATGGCCAGAATGTACAACACGAAGCCCCGCTCCCTCAAGAAGTGATGCCTGCCGCAGTGAGTTGCCGGCGAAGGGTGCGGCGGTCAGGCCGCCTTGGCCACGAAGAAGTAGCCCGCCACCAGCGCCGCCGCGCACACCAGAACAATGAGCAGCCGCGGCCACTGGGACACCCGCGCGCTCGTGCTTATCTCGGTGCTGCGGTCGGCCAGCGTGAACTCCCAGGTGGCGGTGTTCCCCTCGATCAGGTCTGTGGAAGCCTCGGTTATCCGGCCAGGCATGGTGACGGTGTAGGTAACCGGCTTCTTTACCTCGACCATCTCTCCCACCCAAGCCGGCAGCACGGGCCAGGGCGAAAGGTCCGTGAAGCGGTACTCCCAGGCTAGTCCGCGCTGCTCGATCTCCACCTGCACCCCGCGTTGCTTGGGCTTCTCAGCCGCCCGAGGCGAGGGCAGCGTGTCGTTGTTGCCGTAGACCCGGCGGCAGGTGAACTCGATCTGCTCGTCCCGCGTACGCTCGGACAGGCTCCAGTCGGGGTACTCGTCGCGCAGGTATTCGTGGAAGTGCTGTCTGATCTGGGGCACTTTGTCGGGCTCGTCGGCCGGGATGACCACCTTCATCACGGAGACCGCGGCCCCGCTCTCCGACACCTGAGTAGTTACCTCCATGCAACCCGCCAGGCAGAGCAGGCCAATGACCGCTACAGCCGCCGCCGCGTGCCGCACCGCGCTCACCCCCGCCTCCGGGCCCAGAAGATGAGCATCGCCATGACTACCCCGGCAATGATGCACAGCAGCGACCACAGCGCCAGGGACATCCGCCAGACCAAGAAGAAGAACAGCACCCGCACCGGGCCCGCGTTCTCAGCCAACAGGACGAGCAGCAGTATGGCCACGATCAGCCATACCAGGAACCGCCAGCCGAACTCGGCCCAGCGGCCCTCGCGCTCCGTAGCCTTTTCAGTCTGTTCTGACATCAAACTCCCCCTTCCCGGCCGGCCTATGGAGCAGCCTAATGGTCAGCGCCGGGGGTGTCAAGGATTCGCCTCCCAGCAACTTAGCGGCAGTACCACGCCGCTCCTCAGCCAAACGCGGCCGGCGGCAACGCCTCATCCGCCACCGCAGCCTCCACAGTCTCCATCTGCTTGGCGGACTTGCGCTGGCGCGGCTGGGCAGCCGCGGCCACCAGGCGCTTGAGAATCAGCGTGCGGTCCTGGAAAGGCGAGATGCATACGACCTCCCAGCCCTCGGCGCCCAGCGAGCACAGGTACTCTTCCACCCAGGCGTCGTACTCGTCGTGTTCGATGGGGCCGCCGCGGATCGCACGGTAAGCCGTCACGACCTCGGCCACGCGGATGATCTTGTACTCCCACTTGGCGGGCTTTGCAGCCGGCATGGTCACGCACACCCCCTAGGTACTGTCTAGACGGTGACAGCGCCAGCCCCGCGTCTAGTCCGCCGCGCCGGCCGGCTCCCTGGGCAACAGGGAGCGGACCAACAGGCAATCCAGCCCAACCATGTACGACGTGGAGGCCTGGTTCTTGCCTGCCACCTGAAGGCGAAACTGGTGTGGCCCCTGGGCCAGTTCAATTTCCCCGAAATCCACCAGCTCGCTCCGCACGACCGTCGGGCTGTAACCATCAAAAGGCTTACCCACCGGTTGCCCGTCCACCAGCAACTGGAGAATTCCATAGTCGTTCGCCATGGTGAAGCAGCCGTAGAGGTGGTACGGCCCCGCCTGCTTCACGTTCACCTCCACGGTCACGAACGCTCCCGGCTGCGTCGGCCGGAACCATAACTGCCCCTCCCCCGACCACTGCCGGCCAAAGCCGCTCATCGGCTGAATGTCCAGCGGCTCTCCCGAGTACTCCACGATGCGCAACTGCTCCCCCTCCAGCAACCCCAGCGGCACCAACCGCAAGTAGTCAACCCCGACGCGATACCCGCTCGAGGCGCTGCGCTTGCCCGCCCCACGCAAGGTCAGCAGGTGCGGTCCAGGCGCCAGGTCATTCGTCGTGCCCAGAGAGACTTCTCCGGCAACCTGCCGCTCCGGCGCGTAGGTGTCTATCAGCGCACCCAGCGGCAGCCCATCCATCGCCGCCTGAACCATTCCGCCGTCCGGACTCTTCGTGAAGCGCGCGCGAACGTCGTAAGCGGTCGGCAGGTCCGTGCTCACCCCCAAGGTCACGAAGGCGTCCGGGCGCTCGCCATCCAGGCACAACTGCCGCAGCCCGCTCCAGTCCAGTGAGACTGCCTCGGTGCCGAGTGCGTACCCGGAGGCCGCTAGCACGGGCAGCGATTCGGCCTCAAGCACCCCAGCCTCCTTCGGGCTCGGCCTGACGAAGATGGCATCCACGCCCACCGCGGACCCGGTCCCCTCCGCGTTCTTGCCGCAAGAGAACAGCGACAACTCGTGCCTTCCAGGCCCTAGCAGCCGCCAGCCGTAGTGGTGACTCAGGGTACCCGTGGGCTTCGCCGCGTACGCGTCCACGTTGTCCCCCAGCGGCGTGTCGTCGAGCGCCGCCGCAATCAAGCCCTTGTCCGGCCCGGGCACAAGCAGCGCCTCCAGCCCGTAGACGTCGGTCGGCCCTACGTCGAACGCCAGGGGAACCGCTGCGCCGGTTCCTTTGGAGGTCGAGAATGCGCCCGCGCCGCCGCTCAGTTGGTAGGGTAGGGCGGCGTCGCTTTCAGCCGTTGCCTCAGGACCGGATATGAGAGCCCTCTCCGCCTCAATAGCGCCGGGCAGGCTTGGAGACCTCACCATCCGCTCCGACACCGGCGCCGGCGCGAAGTTGTGCGTGGTCCCAGGCGCGGCGTACCAGTAGGTAACGCCCGCATAGTCGGCTTGCACATCGTTCCCCGGGCCGTGCTCGATGCCGGCGCGAATCCGGCTCTGGAAGGGAACCAAGTCGGTCAGTTGCAGCCTGAACGCGTGGCAGCGAGACTCCTCGTCGCTCAGGTAGCCGCACCCGTAGTAGGCCTGCCATCCCGTCTGCCCGAAATACCAGCCACCGTTGAAGTAGTCCTCGGTGCCGGTTCCGTTGTAGTGCGTGTTGTCCCGGTCATCTACCCACATCATCTCGTCGCCCTCGAGGAACCCGAGGCCTCCCCCGCCCTGCATCGCGTGACTTACGCCGCAGAAGTGCCCCCGTCCCGTCGCCTCCAGCGTCGGGAACAACTCCCCGAGCGTGGTCGGGTTCTGACGGTGCCACCAGGCAAAGAACCGGCCCATGCCCTCGGGCAGCGATTGCAGCGCCTGATGCGCGGCCTCTCCTTCTACCTTCAGCGGCGCGTCCGACTCGTTGGTGACCGCCACCCTGATCCCCGCCGCGTGCGGCATGGGCAGATAGCAGTACCAGGTCCCGTCCTCGAGCCGTCCCACTGCCAGCGACTGCAGGCGCTCGTTGCCGAAGGCATTAAGGAAGAAGTCGCCCACCGGGCACCACACGTTCGGCTTCTCCGTGCCGTCAACGAGAATCTGCAGCACCGCCTTGCGCCAGATGCGTGCGTCCGGAGAATCGAAGCGAAGCCGCAGCGCCTGCAAGACGCCCGCTCCCTCCGCGGCGAACAACTCCGCGCTCTCCCGCGGCCCAACGTTCACTGAGAGGGTCGTCGCCGGCGCCAGCGGGGCCGGTGGCTTCCCCACACTCCGCAGGGCCTCGGCCGCGCGCGCCATCTTGGCCTTCGTCTTCTCGCTGGGCATTGGGTCGAACGACTCGACGCCCTCGTCGTGGGCAAACCGTCGCCAGGTTATTTGCAGAAAGCGCACCGGCCCATCGGCGACTATCTTGAGCGACTTCCTGAACGGGATCGGAACATAGGAGACCCACCCGCCGATGAAGTGCTTGGAGAACGGCGGCCTAAAGGGGTCCACCTTGTCCAGAAACAGGTCTTCGAAGTGCTCCACCGTGATGCGCGGCTCCGTCTCTCCGTCGAAGTAGAAGCGCACCGCTCCCGGGCCCGGATTCGCCGACCACAACCGGTAGATGCATCCCGGCCCACTCTCGTCGAAGATTACGAACTTGTCTGCCTCCATGCGGATGAAGGAGTACTGGCCGGAGAAGCCGTCGTCGTTGCCTCCGGTCCGGTCGAACGAGGACACCTGCTGACAAACGCTACTTCGCAGATAAGGCAGCCGGCTCAGGTCCCACAGTTCGTCCCAATCGCCGCATTCAATGGGGGGTGCCGCGGACACCGGTGCGGCCACAAGTAGGCATACCGCAACGACGAACGTCGGTCGCACGGTCTTCCTCCTTTGCGTATGGGCTCAGGGCGCAGCCGTCACTGGCGACTGCCGGCCGCCTAGACATTCGTGCCCCTCCCATTCGCCATCCCATACTCCTGCTCGCTCCACGGCCGATGCGCGCCGCTTCCCGAGCGGGACGCCCGAATCAAGCGCCCGGCGGCCCGCCTTCGCCGGTCGCGGGCGCCTTGGTCGTCTTGATGAGGGTGATCCGCGTCTCCTTGTCCTGGGCCATCCGCACGACGTTGACGGTATACCCGCCCTCCGGTCCGGGCCCGCTGAGGATCGCCGCCCTGCCCCCTGCCTGCGCCGCCTCCTGAACCATGGCATTGTCGCCCAGCGCCTTCTTATAGAACTGCACAACCCGGTCCACCGAATCGCCTGTGGTCAGGAACACGCTCGTGTTCCGCGTACCAGCGGGGCCGCTCGTCGTCGTCACCGCCGTCGGCAGGGCGATAGTGGCTCCGGGATACGCGGGCAATCCCACCTTCTTCGCTTCCTCCCCTGCGGTGTCCGTGCGCGAAACGCTCACGGTTCCCGAGGGCTGCCGCGTCCGTTTGGAGCAGCCGACGGCAAGCACCAGCAAGGCTATCAGCAGGAGCGGAACGCTGCTCTCCAGGAGTCTCTTTCCCACCTCTTGACCTCCTTCGGCCGTGCTGGCCACCCCGACGGCGACCACGACCTTCCCGCGGTCACTGCGCCGAGCCTAGCACAAGCGCGTCGGTCACTCAATGAAGGTACGTTGGCGCTGCGGCCGGAGATGCGTATAGTGGGGCCGGCGTAACGCAAGGCTCTAGAGTTGCGTGTCACTGCACACAGGAGGCATGCCGATGGCTAAACGGGCCAAGCGACTTATGCTCATTGGGCTCGACGCCGTCTCCCTGCGGCTCCTCGAGAACGTCGCCCTCGAGACGCCGCTTCCGCACATCCAAAGGCTGATCGCTCAGGGCGTGAGCGCCGAGGCGCTCGCCTGCATTCCGGCCTACACGCCTACCAACTGGGCCACGCTGGCCACCGGTGCCTGGCCCGGGACTCACGGCGCCGGCAACTGGGACGACCGGGTCGGCACCGGCCCGGCCCGCATGTCCACCTTCGACTCGCGCGCCATCCCCTGTGAGACCATCTTCGAGGCCGCTGCGCGCCAGGGCCTGCGGACCTTGAGCGTCACCTACCCAACGGCCTACCCGCCGAGGGCCGAGACGGCCATGGTGGTCGCGCCGCTCTACAAGGGCCTGCTTTCTCTCGACATGGTCCATGGCGCTGAGTACTCTTGCCCCCCCCGGCCGGGCGCGATCCCCCTTCAACTCGCGGCCGCCGAGGGCTGGAGCGGCTCGCCGCCGCCCGGCTCGCTATCCGCAAAGATTGTCGTCCAGGGGGCGAGCGGGGTGACCACGGGGGCAGTGGAAGACGGCGCCCAAGCGGAAGCCTCCAAGGAGCGCAGCGCCGGCCTCGCCTTCGACCTCCTCATCCCCGCCGGCTCTACGCGTGAGGCTTGGCTCTGCGAGGGCCAGGACTTCACCCGCCGCGTAGCCCGCCTGCCTCTCGGCGCATGGAGCGAGTGGGTCGTCCGTCCCGTTGCTGCTGACGGCGCCATGCAAGAAGGCTCCATGCGCTTCAAACTGCTCCGCCTTTCCGCCGCCGAGCGGCACGTCCGGCTCGTGCGCTCCGCCGTCTACCCCACGCGCGGCTTCACTGTGCCGGAGGAACTCGGCGACGAAGTCCTGCGCGTGGCCGGCCCCTTCTTCGAGCACGCCTCCGTGGCCGGGCGCCTCGAACCTGACCTGTGGCACGAGGTCGTCTTCGAAGAGATGGAGTACCAGGTGGACTGGTATGCCAAGGTCGCGCACCACCTCCTCGAAACCCGCGGCTGGGACCTCTTCTACACCCACTGGCATTTCCCCGACACCGTCCTCCACCACTGGCTCGCCCAAGCCGATCCCGCCTCCCCTGTTTACCAGCCCGAATCCGCCCCCGAGGCCAAGCGGATTCTGAGCCGCACTTGCCAGATCGCCGACCGCCTCATCGGCGGCCTGATGCGCTGCGCCAATCAGGACACGGTCACCATCGTCGTCGCCGACCACGGCAATACCGTCAACCTCTGGCGCGCCAACCTGGGCAAGAGGCTGCACGAGGCGGGCCTGTCCGTGTACGAGCGAGCGCCGATGGGGCAGCCCGCTTGGGTTCCCGGGCCGGTGATGTCCAAGTCCAAGGCCTACGTCTACGGCGGACTACAGGTCAACGTGAACCTCAGGGGCCGCGATCCGGAGGGCATGGTTGACCCCGCGGATTACCAGGCCGCGCAAGAAGCCATCATTGACGCCCTCTACGATTGGCGCGAACCCAGCACCGGCAAGCGCGTCGTCGCCCTGGCCCTCAAGAAGCAGGACGCCCAACTCATCGGCTACTGGGGTGAACGCTGCGGCGATGTCATCTTCGTTTACAGCGCCGGCTTCGCTTGGGGGGAGACCAGCGGCTCCGCCACGGTCCAGCAGGCCGAGGGTGGCGCCAATCACGGGCCCCAGATTCCCACCGCAGGCACTGCGCTCTCCAACAACCTGGCTGTCTTTCTGCTGGCTGGCCCAGGCCTGAGACGCGGCTACCGGTGGGATGCGGAACGCCTGGGCTACGCGCGCCTGGTGGACGTCGTGCCCACCCTCTGCCACCTGCTTGGCATCGCCCCCCCGCGCCAATCGCAAGGCGCCGTCCTCTGGGAGGCGCTCGAGGACTAGCCCAGCAACTCCTCTGCTCGCCGCAGCGCCTCGTCGCGCAGGTCGGTCCGCACCAGGTCGTGATAGCACTCCGGCCGGCGGCTCGCCTCGATCGCCAGCGTGCGCTCGCAGTTTTTTGCGAAGTGGAAACTCGAAATGCGCTTGCAGTCCAGGTCTAGGTGCGCCGTCACCACGCCCGCATACCGCCCCGCCTCCGCAATGATGCCGCCGTCTCTTCCGATTACCCCGCTGCGGCCTATCATCATCCCCGGCGTCCACGCGTCCTCCGGCCGAGTGCCGTAGCACGCCGACACCAAGAACAGGCCGGTGTCAACCGCGCGGGCGCGGTACCTTATCTCCCAGTCCACCTCGCCCCAGCCGCTCTGCACGTGGGGGAAGAAGATGATCTCCGCCCCGCGCAGCATCAACGTCAGCGCGTGCTCCGGATACTCGACGTCCATGCAGGTCATCACGCCCACCCTCCCAAAGTCCAGGTCGAAAACTGCGATGTCATCGCCGGCCGCCACACCCCAATCGGCCTCCGGTTTCGGCAAGTGCACCTTGAAGTACTGGCCGACCAGCGATCCGTCCCGCGCGAAGAGCAGCGTCGCGTTGCGCAGCGCGCCCTCGCACACCGCCAGCATCGGCGCCAGCACGTTCATCGAGTGCTCCCACGCCGCCGCGGCCAATGCATCGCTGTAAGGCCCTGGCACTGGGTCGGCCCATTGCCCCACGCCGCCCTCGGTGGGCAGGTTGTGAATGTTGCTGTACTCCGGCAGCAGCGCAACGTCGGAGCCCCTCTCTGCCGCCGTGCGCAATCCGTCGAGCGAGCGCTGGAGGTTGGCGCGCTTGATTCCTTCAGGCGTTTCGCCTTCCTTCCACACAGGCAACTGGATCGCGCTGACGGTCACAGGCCTGCTCATCAGGTGTCACCCCGCTGTCAGTAGCGGGCGTCCAGTATAGGGACCGCATCGCTCGCCTACCACCGCCGGCGCTGGCGCGGCCCCCTGCGCCGGCGCACGTCCTCTGCGCCAGGCGGCCACGTTGACGCGCCTCTGGCTCCCCAATATGCTCGTTGCGCATCCGCTGCCGGCTGCGGCAGGGACTTCCGCGCATGAACCACCCCGGCGGTGCATGGAGGCCTCCCATGAGAATGAAAGACATCGGCTGGGTCTGGGAAGGGCAGGGCATTGACCCTGGCGTTCCCCCCTCCATCTACGGTGTGGGCGAAGGCGCCCCGTACTTCGGCCTGACCAGGGCCAACTTCCTCTTCCATCCCAATGAGGAGCACGCCCTGCGCAAGATGGCGCGCCTCGACGAAGTCGTCTGCGACATCTCCAAGTGGAAGTGGCGCTGGACCGCCGAAGGCGCTCCCCAGCCGTGGGTGGACGCGAGTCTGGCCTCCGTCTGCGCCGAGGCCAGTAACGTGAGCCGCCTCTCGCTCAAGTTCCCCAACATCACCGGCGCCATCCACGACGACATGAAAGGTCTCGTCCAGCGCGAAGGCATCACTCCCGGCCAGTACGTCGAGATCTACAACGCGCTCAAGAGCGCCAACCCCAGGCTGCGGCTCTGGTCCGTCGTCTACACCCACGAACTCACCCCGGCCGACTGGGACGGCTTCCAGCCCTTTATGGACATCGTCAACCTGTGGGTCTGGAACGCCAAAGACCTGCCCAAACTCGACGACGACTTGGAGCGCTGCCGCCAACTCTTCCCCGGCAAGCCCATCATCATGGGCTGCTACCTGCGTGACTACACCACCGCCGCCCCAGTGCCCATGGACCTGCTCAAGTTGCAGTGGGAGAAGGTCCTGCGCTACCTGAACGAAGGCAAGATCGTCGGCTATGCCATACTCGCCGCCGTGCTCATAGACGGCCACCGCCAACAGGCCGACTGGGTGCGCGACTTCATCGCCGCCAACTGACGAGGTCCACGACTCCTTGGCAGAGGAACTCCTCATTCTGGGCACCGGCGCCGCCGAGGGCATCCCGGCCCTGTTCTGCGAATGCCCCCTCTGCGGCGAGGCCAGACGGCGAGGGGGCAAAGACCTCCGCACGCGCGCCAGTTACCAGTTCGGTGAGTCCCTCAAGGTGGACTGGCCTCCTGATTCCCTGTCCCAAATGCATCGCTTCGGCCTCGACTACTCCCGCCTGCGCCAGCTGCTGATAACTCACAGCCACTACGACCACTTCTTCCCCTTCGACCTCGCCATGCGTCAACCCGGCTTCTCCGTCGTCACCACGCCCCTCCACCTCTACGCCAACCGCGCAACCCTCCGCCTCGCCAAACGCGCTCTCCGCCGCTGGCGCGACCACCGCCTCACCATGCATCTCATCCGCCCAGGTGACCGCCTCCGCCTCGGCGACTACCAGGTCCTCGCTCTCCCAGCCCACCATGCCCCTCTCGAGCAGGCAATGAACTTCGTCATCCAACGCAGCGGTTTCTCCGTCTTGATCGGCACCGACACCGGCTGGTGGACCGACCACGCCTGGTCTTTGCTCACAGGCGAGCGCCTCGACCTCGTGCTCATGGATTGCACCTACGGCGCCCGCGACGAGGACGAGAACCACCTCGGTGCCCCTGCCGTTATCGAACTCAAAGACTTGATGCGCGAGCGTGGCCTAATTCACGAGAACAGTCGCTTCGTCGCCACCCACTTCTCCCACAACGGCGGCGTGCTCCACCACCAACTGGAGGAGATCCTCTCTGCACACGGCGTTGAGGTCGCCTACGATGGTATGCGCATTCCGCTCAGTCGCTAGCCTCCGCCCATGAAAACTAAGCCCCCCCCCCTCCAGCGCTCGCCAACCGGTGACTACGACTTCACCTGGGTGCGCAAGGTGCTCATCATCAAGATGAGTTCCCTGGGCGACATCCTGCATGCCACCCCGGTGGCGCGCGCCATCAGGGCCTCCCTGCCCGAGGCCAAGATCGGCTGGCTCACTAGCGATATCTTCCGGGCCGCCCTTGAGAAGAGCCCGCTCTGTGACGAGTTGCTCGAGGCCCCCAAGAGTTACTGGCGACAAGGCTGGCGCTACCGCCTCGCCAACGCGCGCTGGGCGTATGACCGTCATCGGGCGCTCGTTCGCGCTATCCGCTCCGGCGGCTACGAATTGGCCCTTGACCTGCAAGAGAACTTCTTGACCGCCGCGCTCGCTCGCGTCGCCGGGGTGCCCTATCTCGCTGGCTTCGACGACGCCCGCGAGCACACCACTCTGCTCACGAACGTCCAGGTCAACTGCCGCGACCCCGGCCTGGGCCCGCGCGGTAGGCCCATTTGCCTCGCAGCGGGGCTCGGCTTCCATGCGCCCGACCCCAGCATGGAGTTCACCGTCGCGGCGGAGGACCGCGAAGGCGCCCTCGCACTCCTCAGGGCCAAGGGCATCGGCGATGACGATCCCTTCGCCGTGCTGCTTCCGGCCACCAGTTGGCAGTCGAAGTGCTGGCTCTCCGAGCGGTTCGCGGAACTCGGCGAGCGCCTCGTCCGCGAGCGGGGCCTACGGGTCGTTGTGCTCGGCGGCTCCGGCGACCGCGGTTACGTAGAGCGCGTGCAGGAGAAGATGAAGGAGCCGGCGGCGTCCGTCATTGGCGAGGCCTCACTGCGCGAGTGCGGTGCGCTGCTGGAGCGTGCCCGCGCCTGCGTGGGCGGCGATACGGGTCCGCTGTACATCGCCATCGCCCGCGGCACGCCCTCCGTCGGCCTCTTCGGCCCCTCCACCTCCGTCGGTATGGTTATGCCTGGCGAGCGCGTGAGGATCGTGCATCATGCCGACCAGTGCCGCTGCTATCTGACCAAACGCCGTTTCTGTCCGGACCAGCCCTGCATGCAGGCCACAACGGTGGAAGAGGTCTTTCAGGCCGTTACCGAACTACTGGACCAGGCTGCCGCGGGTGGGGGCGGTGCAGCCGGAATGACACCCTTGCACGGGGGCAGTTGAACGCCCGTGTCTGGGCTGGAGAAGCCCCCGGTATCAGTGCTCGTCCTCACCGCGGGAGAGCCCCGTTTGCTGCGGCAATGCTTGCAGTCCGCCCAGTGGGCACCCGAGATAGTGGTGGCAGACTCCGGCAGTCCCCCTGCCGCCCGCGCCCAGCGGCTTCACCGCCATCCGCGCTGGCGTGGCCCGGTTCGTCGGCGACTACCTGCTCCATCTGGGTTTCCCGGAGGGCTGGGCGGGCCTGCGGATGGCCTTCTCAAGAGCCGTTACGCGTTCCAGAGGCAATCGGAGGCTAGTGCGTTGAACCGTTCTCGGAAGCCTGCCAGCGGAGGCCAAGACCACCGTGGGGAGTGAAAAGCCGACGGCTGGTCCTGTCGTCATCGTCTTCCACCACACCAACGTTGGCGACCTTCTTTTTTCGCTCCCGCTGTTGGCCGGCGTAAGGGCCGGATGGAGCGGCGCCCGCGTGACGAGTGCCGCGCGCGCCTACCTGCTCGCCCTCGTGCGCGGCACGGGCCTGGTGGACGAGGTGCTCGAGAGGCCAACCAGGACCTGGCCCAAGTTGCGCCTCGCGCGCAGACTGGCGCGGCGGCGCTTCGACATCGCCGTATGCCTGGCCATGTCCGGCGAGACCTCGTTGCTCGCGCGGCTGAGCGGGGCCGGCCGCAGAATCGGCTTCTCGGGCACGCAGTGGCTTTCCCTTTTGACAGAAGTGGTGCCGTTCTCTCCTCCGCCCTCGCTCGGCAACGCCCTGGCCATGCTGGAATACCTCGGCCTGCCGGTGGTGGCGCACGACTACGTCGGCCTGGTGCCAAAGGACCAGTCTGCCGCCGTCCGCGCGCAAGAACTCCTTCGCGGCCTCGGCGTCGAAGGCGCGTATCTGGCCGTTGCCCCGGGAGCCGGGCCCAGGCGACGCCACAAGGCCTGGGCGCCCGAGAACTTCGGGCTGGCCGCGAAGACGGTCGCTGACGCAAGGGATTGGCGCGTCGTCGTGGTCGGCAGCCACTCAGAGCGCGAGATGGCTCAGGCGGTGCTCAACGCCTGCCCGTCGGCGGTCAACCTCGTCGGGCGTACGGACCTCGTGACCCTTGCCGAGGTACTCCGAGCCGCCGGCTTCTTCCTAGGCAATGACTCTGGGCCCATGCACTTGGCCGCGGCCGTGGAAACGCCGCTGCTAGGCATCTTCGGCCCGACTGATGCGGCTAAGACCGGCCCCTGCGGCCGCTACAGCCGCGTGGTGATGGCGCCCGCGGGCGATCTCTCCGCACTTCGGCCTGAGGCCGTGAGCGAGGCCGCGTTGGCCCTCTTTGCGGAGGCCGGCCGACGGTGAGGCTATGCAAGGTCGTCCCCGTGGCGATCCTGGCGTGGCTCTTGGGCGCCGTGCAGGCCCTCTGCGCTGAGCGCGCGGAGACATTGGGAGTCTGGGTCGCACCGAGCACCCTCAAGGTCTTTCGCGACGACCGAAGCCGCACCCCCGCGCCGCCGCAGGTCGAGTTGGATTGCGTCCGCGGCGAGACCGAGGCGGCGCAGATAGTCGTCCACGCCCTGAGGCCATTGCCCGCCGTCCGCTGCTTCGTCACACGCCTTGAGTCGGCCGGCGGCGCCACTCTCCCAGCGCAGTCGGTGCGGCTCCTCCTGCCTCGCTACGTCTACGTCCGCTACCCGTCCGGCAACTGGGATTCTCGGGCTCGCCATTGGCCGGACCCACTCCCTCCGGCCGCCACCTTCTCGGTAGAAGCAGGCGCCAACCAGCCCGTCTGGGTTTCGGTTCGCGTGCCACCGGAGGCCCAGCCCGGCTTCTACCAAGGCGTCGCTATCGTTGACGCCGGCAGCGCAGGCCGCGCTGAAGTGCCCGTCTCGCTCCGGGTGCGCGACGTTGCCCTTGGGCCCGAGCGCCACTTCCGCGCCTCGTTCGGCGTCTGGTGGCCCGGCATCAGGCGGCGCTTCGACCTCAAGCCCGGCACCGCTGAGGAGAAGCGCGCCCTTGATCGCTTCCTCCGCATCTTGCTTGACTCTCGCATCTCCCCGTTGGACCTCCCCTGGCCCATCTTCGATCCTCGCGGTGCCCAAGTCGCCCAGGGCCCGGGCGTCAACGCCTTCCGCGTGCCCTGGCCCTACGGCGATCGCCCCGTCGAGGAGACCGTAGCGCAACTGCGGTCGTTGGGCGTTGCGGGCAAGACCTACTTCTACCTCCGCGATGAGCCCCGCTTTTCGCAGTTCGAAGAAGTGCGCCAGGTCGCCGCGACGGCGCAGCAGGCGGCTCCTGAGATACCGAGGCTGTGCACGATCCCGCCGCTACAGGAACTCACCGGCGCGGTCACCCGCTGGTGCGTGCAGCCCGAAGAAGCCTACCTGCACGAGCAACCGCTTGCGGAGCGACTGCGCGCCGGGGACGAGGTGTGGTGGTACATGATGGCGGTGCCCCGCTCCCCGTACCCCACCTTGCTCCTGGACGACCTGGCCCTGGCTCCTCGCGCCCTCCTATGGGGCGCCGCCAAAGAGGGCGTCACCGGCCTCCTCTATATCAACACCATCTATTGGGGCTGGAACGGCCGCGATGAATGGCGCGAGTCCCTGATCACCATGCCCGCGCTGCGCAACAACATGGACGGCCTGCTGATGTACTCTCGCGCCGCCAAGACGGGGCCCTATCCTGCTTCCTCCATCAGGCTTGAGTGCATGCGGGACGCCATCGAGGACTGGGAACTGCTGCGGCAACTCGAGCGGCGAGTCACCGCGGCCCTGCAAGGGTATGCGCCGGAGCCGGAGAGCGCGGCGCGCGCGCACATCGTCCGGCTCGTCGCGCCGGTCACGGCTGACCTGCGCAATTGGACCCACTCACCTACGGTGTTCGCTCAAGCCCGCGCGCGCCTGCTCGATGAACTGGAAGTGATCACCCGTGCCCCCGCTGGTTGGCTGGTGGAGTACTTCCCCCCGGTGTCTCCGCCTGCCCAACCCCCTCCGCCGCTCATCACCGACGAGAAGAGCCTGCTCGCGACCGCCGCCTCGGCGCCTCCCACCCTCGACGGCACTCTCCAAGAACAATGCTGGCAACAGGCCTGGGCCGCGCGCGACCACCGCGTCGCTGCTCGCTTCCTCAACCTTTACGGCTTACCCTGGCCTGAGGTCGCTACGCGCGTGGCGGCAGTTCACGACGGCGGCGGCCTGTGGTTCGCTTGGCAGTGCCAGGACCAGTCCGAGCCCCAGCCCTCCGACTACATTGAGCTGAGCCTGTCGAGCAAGCCGGACCGAGAGCCGCTCGTGCTCCGGCTCTGTTACGACGGCCGGCGGATGGCCCAACGCGCCTCTACGGCGGCCTCTGTTTACTGGCGCGGGCGCGTCGCCAGGACCGACTACGGCTGGAGCGCCGAAGTGCGGGTTCCTTGGCGCGCTCTCGGCCTCCCGAGCCAATCCTCGCCCCCCCGCCTGTGGGTTAACCTCTTCCGCTACCGCCACGCCGGCCGCGAGTCGCTGTGGTGGGCCGCTCGCTACGGCAGCCGCCCCAACTGGACCCAACTGGGCGCCCTTCATTTGGCCTCGGATTGACGCTCCCAAGCCCCGTTTCTATACTCCGAACCATCCGCTCACAAGAGCCAAAGGAGGCTCTGCCATGCTGAGAATCGGTTTCATCGGCGCCGGCGGCATCGCCAATGCCCACGCCAATGCTCTCTCTCTAGTGGACCAAGTGCGCGTCACCGCGGTACTCGACGTGGACCTGGAGCGCGCCCACCAGTTCGGCGATAAGCACAAAGCCAAGGTCTGCGCCAGCATGCGCCAACTCCTCCGTAACAGTGACGCGGTCTACATCTGCACTCCGCCCTTCGCGCGCCTCAAGGAGACCCTATCCTGCGCGCGCGCCGGCAAGCACATCTTCGCCGAGAAGCCCATCTGCCTCACCATGTCCGAGGCCCGCAAGATCGCCAAGGGTGTTGATAAGGCCCGCATCCACTGCATGGTAGGCTACGTGCTCCATTACTGGTCCAACTTCAAGGCCGTGCACGATGTCGCCGCCAGCGGGGAACTGGGCGACCTGCAGGTCTGCTGGTGCAACCGCATGGGTCTGGGGCCCCGGGGCGGTTGGATCGAGGACCCCAAAAAGAGCGGCGGCATGACCGTCGAGTTCAACTCCCACGATATTGACTGGCTCCTCTGGGTGGGCGGGCCCGCGGGCGAGGTTTACGGCAAAACGCTCACCATCCCCGGCGACGGCATCGAGCGTAACGTGTGGGGCATCTTCACCTTCGCCCAGGGGATCGGCGTTCTCGGCTCTAGTTGGGCAGCGCCGGTCGGCTGGTCCGCCTTCGGCGTCATCGGCTCCAGGGGCATGGTCTTCTGCGGTCAGGACGGCAAGGTGCGCAAGCGCCCCGCCGTCGGCGAGGAGGTGGAAGTGCCCCTCGACCCCATCCCCGACGCCATGGTCGAGGAAGACCGTCTCTTCGTCGAGAGTGTGCTGGCCGACAAGCAGCCGCCCATCCCTCTCGCCGCGGGCGTCGCCGCGCTGCAAGCCAGCCTCGCCATCCAGAAGTCGTCCGCCTCGGGCAAGCCCGTGCGTCTGTCGCCGCGCCCCTGACGGAGCGGGAGCGCCTAGTGGCACAGGTCCAAGTACGAGCGCCCGAGTTCGACGACAGCGAGTGCGCCGGCCATCTCCTGTTCTGGTACAAGCAGGAGGGCGAGGCCGTCCAACGCGGTGAGCCGCTGGCGGAAGTGGAGACGGCCAAGGCGGTGCTCACGGTGAACGCACCCGTAACGGGCACCCTGGCGCGCATTCTCGTGCCTGAGGACGGCGACGTATCCTCCTGGATGCCCCTCGGGATCATCGAGCGCCGCTAGGGCGCGCCGGCGCCGGGCTGGCCCGCGCCATTGCGCCCCCGTCCGCGTTTGGGGTATGCTCAGACCTGAGGTGACTCCCTACTGACCCAGACTCACTCCACCACCGTCCTCGGCGTACGGCGCGAGGGCCACGTGGCCTTCGCCGCCGACGGGCAGGTAACCGTTGACGACACCGTCGTCAAGGCCACCGCCCATAAGGTGATGAAGCTCTTCGACGGCCAGGTGCTGGCCGGATTCGCAGGGGCCAGCGCCGACGCCATGGCCCTTCTCGAGCGCTTCGAGAACAAACTGGACGAGGTCCGCGGCCGCCTGCAGCGCGCCGTGCAGGAACTGGCCCGCGACTGGCGCACCGACCGCGTCCTCCGCCACTTGGAAGCGCTCCTGCTCGTCGCCGACAAGGAGGAGATGTTCCTGATCTCCGGCCGGGGCGACGTCATCCAGGTTGAAGACGACGCCGCCGCCATCGGCTCCGGCGGGCCCTTCGCCCTGTCCGCCGCGCGGGCTTTGCTCAAGCACAGTCGGCTGTCCGCCGAGAATATCGCCCGCGAGGCGCTGCTCATCGCCGCCTCCATTTGCGTTTTCACCAACGACAACGTGCTCGTGCTCACCCTCTGAGGTGGCCAGATGGCCGAGCCTGGAAAACAAGTGGCATCGGCAGTTGAAGCGGAAGTAGTCTCGGAGGCGGAGCGGCTGCTGGCGGAGCAACTCACCCCCGCCCAGATCGTCGCCGAACTGGACAAGTTCATCATCGGCCAAGATCGCGCCAAGCGCGCCGTCGCCATCGCCCTGCGCAACCGCTACCGCCGCCGCGTGCTCCCCGACGACATCCGCGAGGAAGTAATCCCCAAGAACATCCTCATGATCGGCCCCACCGGCGTGGGCAAGACCGAGATCGCCCGCCGCCTCGCCGCCCTCGACCGCTCCCCCTTCATCAAGGTTGAAGCCACCAAGTTCACCGAGGTCGGCTACGTCGGCCGCGACGTGGACTCCATCATCCGCGACCTGATTGCGGTCGCCGTCCAAACCGTCGAGCAGGAGAAGACCGAGATCGTGCTCGAGGAAGCGCGCCGACGCGCCCTCGAACGCCTGCTCGACATTCTGCGCCCCATTCCCGGCGCCGAGGAAGAGCCCCGCAACCCCCTGCAGGCCTTGCTCCGGGGCATGACCACGCCCGTTCAGACGCAGGACCCGGCCCTGCTGCGGCGCCAGCGCGAGGAAGCGCTCAACCAGCGCGAGCAACTGCGCGAGCAGATCCTGCGCGGCGAGTTGGACGACCACAAAGTGGACATCGAGTTCGAAGACTCCCGCATGCCTATGGTGGAGGTGTTCTCTCCGGCCGGTCCCGAGGAGATGGGCATCAACCTGCAGGACCTGGTCGGCAACATCTTCCCCAAGCGCACTAAGACCAAGAGCGTCACCATCGCCCAAGGCCTGCAGTTGCTCGCCAACGAGGAAGCCCACAGGTTGCTCGACGCGGAAGAGGTTGCCCGCGAGGCCATCCACCGCACCGAAGAACGCGGCATCGTCTTCGTGGACGAGTTGGACAAGGTCGCCGGGCGCGAGGGCGGCGCGGGCCCGGATGTCTCCCGCGAAGGCGTGCAGCGCGACATTCTCCCCATAGTCGAAGGCAGCACGGTCATGACCAAGTACGGCCCGGTCCGCACTCATCACATCCTCTTCATAGCCGCCGGCGCCTTCCACGTCTCCCGCCCGTCGGACCTCATCCCCGAACTCCAAGGCCGCTTGCCCCTGCGCGTCGAACTTGACCCGCTCACCACCGAGGACTTCATTCGCATCCTTACCGAGCCTCAGAACGCTTTGGTCAAACAATACACTGAGTTGCTGTGGACGGAGGGGGTCGAGTTGGACTTCCGGGCCGAGGCTATCAAGGAGATCGCTGAGGCCGCGAGTCTGGTCAACGACCGCACGGAGAACATCGGCGCCCGCCGCCTCTACACGGTCCTGGAACTGCTGCTCGAGGAGATCTCCTTCCGCGCTCCCGAGATGCGCGGAACCAAGAAGGCCATAACCAAGGCCTACGTGCGCGAGCGCCTTAAGGAAGTCCTTGATAGCGAGGAGATGTCGCGCTACATCCTGTAAGGTCCAGCCGAGGGGATTCTCCAAATCCACGCTTTGGATTGGGGTGCCCGCGGTAAACTAAACATCGAGGAAAATGTCACAGGAACCTGCTCCCACCCCCACCAACGGCGTGCAGCGCATTCTCGTGGTCGAAGATGACCCCAACCTAGCCGTCATCCTCAAGTTCAACCTCGAGAGCACCGGCTATCGCGTGGACATCGCCCGTGACGGCGTTGACGGCCTCAAACGCATCTGGGACGAGCGCCCTGACCTAGTCGTCCTCGACATTATGATGCCCCGCATGGACGGCTGGGAGGTGCTCGAGAGCGTGCGCAGCGACCCCAACCTGCGTCGCCTGCCGGTCATCATTCTCACCAACAAGCGGGAGGACGAGTCCATCGCCCGCGGCTGGTCCGCGGGCGCCGACTTCTACCTCACCAAGCCCTTCGAGATGGCCGACCTCCTGCTGGTCACCAAGCGCATACTCCAGGCTGCCTCCTCCGAGCGCGCCTAACCCCGCTGATGGGGGAGCCTAGCCCCACCTCAGAGCGCCGGCCTCTCCGCGTCGCCCTCACCACCCTCGGCTGCAAACTCAATCAATACGATACCGAGG
>CAZGSV010000032.1:0-28238 GCA_964528605.1 uncultured Armatimonadia bacterium | reverse complement strand
TGCGTACTGCCTTGGTACCCACACCAGGCACCTGCCGCCACGTGCGCTATCCCCCCCAATGCAGGACCCCCGCCAGCGCCGGAACGCCTACACCCTGACCCGTGGCGGCGACTTTTGGCGACCCTCCTGGGGCGGGCCCCGTGCCTGTACGCACATCTAAGTACGTCCCCAAATGTGCGTACTCGGCTAGGTGGGCGGTCGTTGGTTGACCGGGGCAGGGGGTGGGAGTACATTCCGGCGAGGCAAGAGGAGTGTGGAAGCATGACCGGTGCATCGGCTAGATCATGGCGCGCAGGCTGGCTGGTGGTGGCGGCCGCGGCGGTGGTTCTGGCTGCGCTGGGCGGGACGGAGGCGGGCGCGTTCCCGAACTGGTCGAGCACGCGGGCGTACATGTGCCGGCCGACAGCCACGCCGCCGGTGATTGACGGCGATCTGAGCGACCCGTGCTGGAGTCAGGCCGAGGTCGCGGTGGGGTTCCATCCGCGCGGCGCGGACCGGACGCAGTGGGCGGACCTGCCGACCTCGCTGCGGCTGTGCTACGACTCGGAGGCGCTGTACCTGGCCTACGAGTGCCCCGAGCCCAACCTGGGCGGCATAACGGCGGTGCCGCACCCGAGAGATTTCGACGTCTACACCGAGGACATGGTGGGGCTGCTGCTCGACATCGGGCACAAGCGCGTGGGGCATTACGACATGGAATTGGCGGTGTCGGCGGCGGGGACGCAGTACGATTTCGCCTGGGGCTTGCGTGAGGCGTGGAACGGGGACTGGACGGCGGCGCCGCGGCTGTATCCGGCCAAGAACAAGTGGGTTTGCGAGATGCGGATACCGTTCACGGACACGCGGCAGGCCCCCAAGAAGGGCGACATCTGGGGGATGCAGGCGATGCGGTGGCGGTATGCGGGCGGGCCGGAGACGATTTCAATTTGGTCGGCCGTGCCGACCGCTTGGGGAATCAACTTCTGGGAGCCGACCGCTTGGGGAATCGACTTCTGGGAGTCGAGCACGTTTGGGTACCTGCTTTTCGAGGCGGGCGACAAGTACGTGAAGGCACTGAGCGACAAGTTGCTGCCGCAGCGGCAGGAGGCCTCGCGGGTGGCGGCGTTCACTTCGGACCCCGCGGCGAACCGGGCGGCGGTGGAAAAGATATTCAGCCGGCTCACGGCGCTGGAACAGACGGCGGCGAAGGGGCTGGCGCTGACAGGGAATGAGTGGGGAGAGGAGTTGGAAGAGGCGGACGCGATTGCGGCGGACTTCGAGAATGTCTACTGGCCGATGAAGATCGAGGAGTTGTTCAGGGAGTGACTGCCATGAAAGGGTTCTGGCTCGCGTTGCTGGTGGGGATGGTGGCGCTGGGAGGACAGGTTTGGGCGCAGATGGGGTTCACGCACGCTTCAACGCTGGAGCAGTTGGAGTTGGAGTCGCGGCTGTCGTTGGAGTTCGCCACGCCGCACGTGAAGTGGGCAAGCCCGCCGCCGGGGGGGCCGGTGCGGGCGCTGTTCATCATCCACGTGACCGACCCCGACACGAACGCGCGCGAGGTAGTGGAGGTGATGCAGCGGTTCGGGATCGAGGCGGAGGTGGCGTACGAGAAGGACGGGATCTTCTACGCCGGCAAGGTGGGCGCGCAGAGGCTGGCGGACCTGCTCAAGCAGAGGTACGACGTCTTCGTGTTCGGCAATACGAGCCTGGAGGTGCTGCCGAAGCCTTTGCAGTATGAGTTGCTGAAGCAGGTGGTGGAGGGCGCGGGGCTGGTGTGCATTGGGCCGCGGCCGGAGAAGATCATGAGCGCGTCGCGGAAGGAGGCGGAAGTGCCGGCGGCGCTGACGTTGGGGACGGGGCTGTCGGCACTGGTGGAGAATAGGGGCACAAGCGAGGAGTTGGCGCGGCAGGTGCTCACGTGCTACCGGCTGAAGCAGGGGCGCGGGCTGCACGTTGACTACACGCCGATTGCGTCGCTGGGGGCGTCCGCATTGACGCCGAAGGAGGAGTTCACCTGGGCGGCGCTGGCGCGTTACGAGTATTGGAGCGCGTTCATTGGGCGGGCGATATTGTGGGCGGGGGGGCGCGATTTGACGGCGCACGTGACGCGGTTGACCGGCGAGGGTGCAGTGGTGAAAGTGGGACAGGGGACGCCATTGGAGGTCGGGGTGGTTGCTGCGGATGCGCCAAAGGGGCTGGTTTGGGAGGGGAGCGTATGCCGGCTGAGCGACGGGGCGCGGTGGCCGGCGACGCTAGTGGTTGCGGGAGACGCCGGGGCTGCGGCGGCGCGGACCATAAGCGTGGCCGTGCCGGCGCTCAGGGCGGACGAGTACATGCTCGAGTTGCGGGCAAGCGACGAGAAGCGGCCCGTGGGATTCGTGGTCATGCCGTTCACCGTGGCCAGCGAGGACAGGGTGGAGAGCGTGACGCTGGACCGCGACTTTGCCGAGGTGGGGGAGTCCCTGGAGGCGACCATCACGGTGAAGGGCACCCCGCGTGAAGCCGACAAGTTGGTGCTCCGAGGGCGGGATTCGTACCGGCGGGTGGTGTGGCAGGAGGAGCGGCCGGCTCCCCCTTCGGGGAGTTGCGCGGTGCAGGTAAAGGCAGTGCCGGCGTTCTCGCTGTGGATGCGGTTGGAGGCGGCCTGGGTTCGGGGGGGGCAGGAGTTGTCGTGCGCGACTAGCGAGTTCAAGGTGACACATCGCAATCGCGAGCACTACGCGATGGTAATGTGGGACGCGCCGCCGGACGTGCTGGGGTATTACGGTGTGCAGCGCATGAACGAGGCCGGCTTCAACGTGAACCTACGGGGGGGGCCGCCGCTGAACACGGTAGCGGCGTTCGGCTGGGCGCAGATACCATATACCGCGCACATACTGGACGAGTACGATCAGGAGGGGCGGATGCAGCCGTGCAGTTGGAACGACGAAGCGGCGATTGAGGCGCACGTGCGGGGGATCGCCAGCGGCTACGTCGCTTCCCGGGAGCACGGGGTGTACGCCTACTCGCTGGGCGACGAGACTACCACCATAGGGGCTTCGACCGACGCAACGGATCTGGCCGCGTATCGTCAGTGGCTGCGGGGGCGGTATGCGGACATTGGGGCGCTGAACGCCTCCTGGGGTTCGGAGTACAAGTCGTTCGACGAGGTGGACCTGCTGGGTTACGGGACGGCGCAGGGAGCGGACTTGGCAATGCAGCGGCTGCTGCCGGGGCAGGGGTTGAGCGCGCGCTGGTTCGACCGCCAGGCGTTCGCGCGGCACAACTATCTCCAACTCTGCGCGCGGTTTGGGCGGGTGTACAAGGAGATGGACCCGGAGGCGCGGACGGGGTTTGAGGGCGCGGGGAGTTTCGCGGATGACATCGAGGCAATTGTGGGGACGAACGGATTCTGGAGCCCGTACTACGGCCCGCACGACGAGGTGCTGCGCTCGCTAGCCCCCAAGCGGTACCCGCACTCGAACTGGATTGGATACGAGCACCAGGTGACGCCGATTCTGGGGAACGCAATCCGGACGGTCTCGAACGGCTGCACCTCGCTCTACTGGTGGCGCTGGTACAACATCGGGCAATACATGGGCTACCTGAACGCGGACCTGGACTACTTCCCGACGACCAAGGCGCTGACGGAGGAGATGCGTCCGGTGCGGTATGGGCTGGGTGATTGGATAATGGACGCGGATCGTCAGCACGACGGGATTGCGATTCTGCATTCGTTGGCGTCGGCGCTGGCGCCACAAGGAATCGCGGGCATGTTCTCGGGGCAGTGCGAGAACGCCCACGGGGGCGCGCAACTGATCCTGGAGGATCTCGGGCTTCAGTACAGTTACGTGACCGAGCGGCAGGTGACGGAGGGCGTGCTGGACTCGGGCCAATACCAGGTGCTGCTCCTGCCGCAGACGCTGGCGTTGAACCCGAAGGCGGCAGAGGCGATCGTGGCCTTCGCGCGCAACGGCGGCAAGGTGGTAGCGGACGTGGTGCCGGGCAAGTACGACCATCACCTGGCGCCGCTGCCGCAGCCCTCGCTGGCGTCGCTGTTCGCGGCGGGGGGGGCAGGAGTGCTGCTCAACTTGGACTTTACCATTTACGACCGGCCGCGCGGCGAGACCGTCAACGTCCGGGACCAGGAGGAAGGCGCAGCCATGCGGGCGGAGGTGGCGCGGGTGCTGTCGGAGGCGGGGGTGCGCTGTCCCGCGCAGATGGAGCGGCTGGACGGCGGGAAGCCGGTGCGCGTGGAGATGGTGCGGTGGCGGCAGGGCGAGGTGGAGTTGATTGGGCTGTTCCACTATCCGATTGGGTTCTATGACAATGCTCCGTACGCGGCGCCGGCGCGGGTGAGGTTGCGGTTTGACCAGCCGCGGTACTGGACCATGCTGGATTTGCGGCTGGCGACGCCCATGGGCCGGCAGCCGGAGCGTGAAGTGGAGGTTTCGGTAGAGGCTGGGAGGATGAAGTTCATCGTGACGAGTGCGCGGCCGCTGGGCCGGGTGCAGGCGCAAGTCGGCGCGCGCGAGGGGCAGAGGCTGCCGATTACCTTGACGGCGACCAGCCCCGAGCCGCGGCCGGTGCACCTGGTGGCGCTAGACCAGAACGGGAAGGCGCTGCCGTGGTTCGACCAGGTTGTGGTGGTGCAGGGCGGCAAAGCGCGCGTGGAAGTGCCGCTGGCGGTGGACGGCGATCCGGCTCTCAAGACAATCCGGGTGACGGACTGGTTCGCCAACTGGACGCAGCATGTGCCGGTGGCGGTCAGGTAGGCCAGTGGCCGAGGAGGCCGGCTCCCCGCCTGCGGCGGGGCGGGCGGCATAAGATGCCGCTCCTACGCGGGCCCGGGGGGGCCCGCTCTTAGGCAGGGCCGCCCTGCCATGGGCGGGGCTCTTGCAGACGGGCGAGGCCCTCCTGAGGGGGGTAGACAGGCGCCTCGCCCCCGCGGAGAATCGCGACACGAATGTCGCTCCTAAAAGACATCGCGCCCCTCCTGAGGCGGGCAGGCAGGAATGGCGCTCCTAGAGTGCAGGGAGGGAGGAAGGAGTAGAGGATGGCGCGACCAGAGAGAGTCAGTCGGAGGAGGAAGTTGACGTTGGCCAATGTGGTGGGGAGGGCGGTGGAGTTAGGGGCGAAGGAGGCGAAGTTGATCTCGCCTCAGAGCGTGGTGACGGCGGAGTGGGTGCGGCTCAAGTGTCAGTACGGCTGCGGCGGCTATGGGAAGTGCCTGACGTGTCCGCCCAATTCGCCGACGCCGGAGCAAACCCGGAGGATGCTGGACGGCTACGGCACGGCGGTGTTGTTGCACTTCGACGAGCACTGGGGGCCGGTGCGCAAGGTAGTGGCGGCGTTGGAGCGCGAGTTGTTCCTGTCGGGGTACTACAAGGCGTTCGCGTTCGCCTGCGGCGGCTGCGAGTTGTGCGACGAGTGCAACATCGAGGGCAGCTGTGTGCATCCGCGGGAGGCGCGGCCGGCGATGGAAGCCTCGGGGATAGACGTCTACGCCACGGCGAGGAACAACGGGTATCCCATAGAGGTGGTCACCAGCCGCACGTGCGGGCAGAACTACTATGGGCTGGTGGTCATAGAGTAGGTAGTAGACGTAGTACTCACGCAACTTGTCGACACTTTGGGGGAGAGAAGAGCGCGTTGCGATACTGGTAGTAGGGGCGGCATCCTATGCCGCCCGCGTTACTTGAGTACTACAGGTAGACAGTAGGAAGGGGGCGCCGAAAGTAAACGGCGTACCGTCCCTCGGCAGCCTCGGGACAAGTGGACCGTAGGCGGGCCCGCGGGGGCGGGCCGGTGCAGTTCTCGACGCCTCAAGGCGCTACCCCTCGTAGGGGCGACTCGGTGAGTCGCCCACTCTACGAGCCCCGCCTTTGCCGGCGCGACCCCAATCGCCGCCGTGAGGCCCTGCCCCCCCTACCGTCTGCGGTATGCCGCCTACCCGTCCCTAACTTGCCGAGGCACCGTCCACCTCCGCCCGGTCCCCCCCCTATACGCTACCTACTCCCTACTACCTACTCCCCTCAGCCGCACCACCGGGATCCCCGCCTGCCCGGCAAAGTACTCCAACTCGGCGATGCAATGATCCGGAATCAACGAGAAGTGGTTGCTCCCCACTATCTCGTAGAACCGGTCCATGTCGAGCCCCACATCCACCACGCACACCGGCCACATGCTTCCCCATCGCAGCGGCTCGACCATCTCCTCCGTCACGTTGACCGAGCGCCCCTCCTCCGCCAGCAGCCGATACTCCCCGGCCACGCGCGTCAGTCGCGCGATGGTCACCTTGCTCTCCACGCCGTAGTAACCGACGGCCGCGCCCGAAGCGCCCTGACACTGCCCGCGAATCCGCACCCGCGGCAGCGCCTCCGCCGCCTTGCCGGAGTTGCGAGCGTAGTAAACCGAGTGCGCCCCACAGTTGCTGATGGAGAGCAGCCGCCGCCCCCCCGGCTGCTCCTCGATCTCACGGATATCCCCGAAGAGCGCCGGCGTCCCCGGCCGCAGCAGCGACAGCAGCACCGTGCTTATCAAACCCTTGATGTCGCCCTCGCACACCGCGTTCATGATGGGCTGCGCGCCCGCGTCGTCCTCCGGGAAAGGCAGAAACGCCGGCAGCAAACAGCCCGTCACCCCGTACTCCATGGACAACGCCGGCTGGCAGTGCACGGAAACGCCGATGATGTCCTCCGCCTCCAATTCCCTCAGCCGGTCGCGCGCCGCCAGATACAAGGCTATCTGCCTACGCAGCGACTCCGGCGTGCACATCCGCTCGTCGTAGGAGATCGAGGCCCCATGCTGCTGGAGCCACTGCAGAAAGTGCTCGATCCTGCCCGGCTGGTCGGCGATGATGTTGTCCGCACGCCTTACCAGCAGGTACTCGCTCTCATTCAGGATGTCGCCGACCAGGAACGACTTCAACTTGGGAATGTCGTCCTGCAGGTGGTCCATGCGCAGGCAGTAGGTGCCGCCCCAGAGCAGCAGGCTCCCGCGGCGCATCCGCTGCAGCGCGCCCACGCCCCGCACCCAGGCCTCCACCCGGCCGTAGTCGTCCCGCACGCGCGCGT
This sequence comes from uncultured Armatimonadia bacterium, assembly GCA_964528605.1. Classification (GTDB taxonomy): domain Bacteria; phylum Armatimonadota; class Zipacnadia; order CAZGSV01; family CAZGSV01; genus CAZGSV01. The sequence goes on along the minus strand of CAZGSV010000032.1, from coordinate 21,201 downwards.
GCCGCAGGGCCGCCTCGTTCGGCCCCACCTCCCACAACGCCGACCCCATCGCGCTCATCAGGCCCAGCCCGGTCGCGTACAGGTGGCTGTGCGCGAACAGCAGCGTGGGCACGTTCAGTGCGCGCACTAGATTCACCGCCAGCATGGGCTCCGTCCACCGCCAGCAGCCGATGATGAGGCAGTCCGCCCCCCCGGCGCGCACGGCGTTGATCGCCGCCCGCACCTCTTGCGGCCTGCGCAAGCCCACCGTGCCCTCCAGCCCCACGGCCCTGGCCACATCGAGCACCTGAAAACCCCGGCTGCTCAGGTGCGCGATTAGGTTGTTGTGTGATTCGCGGTTGTGCCGCTCCCTTTCCTGCGCCAACGCCACCGCCCGCGGGTCCGTGAACGATGCCACCGCAACCTTCACCGGCTCGAAAACCATGGCCATACTCCTCTCCTACCGTGCCCGCAAGAAACGACCCCGCCCCTCCTAGAGCAGCGCGCAGCCGATAAGAATCAGCAAAATGAACGGAGCGCCCGCGACCCCCATCGCCTGAGGCGAGCCCGGCGCCACCGTGGGCAGCGAGACGAAAGGCAGTATCTGCTTGTACTTCTCCACCGGCACCCGCCAGCCAACTAGGTTGCACGCCACCATCACGCCCACGCACCCTACGACCAGCAAGACGGAACCCAACACATGCCTTGCGCCCGGCCCGCGCGGCTCGCTTTCGCCTCGCAGCCGGTCGTAGGTAAGCCCAAGTTCCGTCATCGGCCGGATGAGCAGCACCAGCAGCAGCGGCGCCAGCACCAGGCTCATGACCGCATTGTTGATCACAATGAAGTTGCCTAAGTACACGAACGGCGGCCCAATCCCCAAGGTCTCAATGCCCCACCCAATGACCCCACCGCACGCCGCGCTCGCCAGCACCGTGCCCGCCGCCAGAAAACCATAGCCCGCGACCCAAGATGGCGTGCGTCCTCGCGACAGCAGCCGCCATACCTGAAACGGAATCAGCCCGTATAGAAAGTTGCCCACGAAGCCAAAGAGACTCCCGAGGCTGAGCGTCCCGAAGAGATCCCCGATCAGATTCCCGAACGCCGAGCCCCACGCCGCCGCCGGCCCAAACAGAATCGCCATCGCCACCGGCACCGCGTTCGCCGGCCGCAACTCCGTGTAGCCCGGGATCACCGGTATGAACTTGAACGGGATCAGCACCGCCGCATACGCCGCGGCGATGACCCCCACCAGCACCGTCTGCCTGGGGCTGCGCCATACCGCCAAGATCTCACGCACGCCAACATCCCCCCTGGGGCAACTGGACCACGAAGCGATAGGCTGGCCCTAAGAGCACAGGCCGCTCGTCGCTAAATCTTGGACAGCGCCTTCATCAGCGTCGCCATCTCGATCGCGGCGACCGCCGCCTCCGCGCCCCGGTTGGGCCGCTTGATCCCGGAGCGCTCCAAAGCCTGCTGCACGTCCTCCGTGGTGACCACACCGTAGATCACGGGAACGTTGGTCTCCATGCCGATCTGCGCGATGCCCCGCGCCGCCTGCGAGCCGATGAACTCGAAGTGCTGCGTCTCGCCGCGAATGAGCGCGCTCAAGCAGATCACCGCGTTGAACTTCCCGCTCTCGGCCAGCCGCTTCGCCGCCAGCGGCAACTCAAAGGCGCCGGGCACGCGCACGCACGTAATGTCGCTCTCCTTCGCCCCGTGCCTCACCAGCGCGTCCACGCACCCCTCCAACAGCCTCTCTGTAATCGCGTCATTGAAGCGGCTCACCACAATGCCAAACGACAGCCCCGCGGCAACCAGATTCCCTTCAATCTCTTTGGGCACTCTTGCGCCCCCCTTTACCGAATCAGTTGTCTAGCCCGCGCTCTTGCGCTTCTTGTTCTTGCCACTGTGCACCAGCCGCAGCACGTGGCCCATCTTTTCCTTCTTCGCCTCGAGATAGCGGCGGTTGAACTCGTTCGGCGGCACCTCCAAGGGCGCCATCGTCGCCGTCAGCCCATAGCCCTCCAGCCCCACCACCTTCTTCGGGTTATTCGTCAGCAGGCGGACCGAGGTGAGCCCGAGGTCAACCAGCACCTGCGCCCCGATCCCGTAGTCGCGCAGGTCCGCCGAGAACCCTAGCCGCTCGTTCGCCTCCACCGTGTCCAGGCCCTGATCTTGCAGTTGATAGGCCATGTGCTTGTTCAGGAAGCCGATGCCGCGCCCCTCGTGATGGTAGATGTACACCAGCACGCCCATTCCCTCTTGTTGGATCAAACGCATCGCCGCCGCCAGTTGCTGCCCGCAGTCGCAACGCAGCGAATGGAGCGCCTCCCCCGTCACGCAGCCCGAGTGCATCCGCACCAGCACGTTCTCCTTGCCGGCGACCTCGCCCAGCACCAGCGCCAGATACGCCTGCCCGTCCACCAGGCTCTCGTAGGAGATGCTGCGAAACTGGCCGTACTCAGTCGGCAGCATCGCCTCGGCTACCCGCCGCACCAGCCGTTCGCGCCGGCTGCGATACTCGATTAGGTCGCGCACCGTGAGAATCGGGAAGCGGCGCTTGCGCGCCAACTCCCGCAACTGCGGCGTGCGCGCCATCGTCCCGTCCTCAGCCATCACCTCGCAGATGACCGCCGCCGGATAGAGGTCCGCCAGCCTGGCCAGGTCCACTGAGGCCTCCGTGTGGCCGGCCCGCGTCAGCACGCCGCCCGCCTGCGCCCGCAGCGGAAAGATGTGACCCGGCTTCAGGAAGTCCTCCGGTTTGGAGCTCGGGTCCAGCACCGCATGGATGGTCGCGGCCCGGTCCTGAGCGGATATCCCCGTGGTCACCTTGCCGCGCGCGTCAATGGAAACGCCGAAGGCCGACTTGTAGTAGTCCGTCGGCTCCCGCACCATCTGCTCAATCTGTAGTTCGTCCAGCCGGCTGCCGGTCACCGCCAGGCAGACCAGCCCGCCCGCGTGCTTGACCAGAAAGTTGATGTGCTCCGGCCGGACCTTCTCCGCCGCGACCACCAAATCACCCTCGTTCTCGCGGCTCTCGTCGTCAACGATGACGATGAATCTGCCCGCCCGAAACGCCTTGACGACGCGCTCAATGGCCGCGGACACCCGGTCAGCCTTCGCTGCCTTCCTCTTTCCAGCCTCTGGCACCTTTCAGCAAAGCCTCCACGTACTTCGCCAGAATATCATACTCCAGGTTGACCCGCACCCCGGCGCGTGCCTGCCCCAAAGTCGTGTGCTGCAGCGTGAACGGTATCAGCGCCACCGTCGCCTCGCTCCCCCGCACGCCGGCTACCGTCAGGCTCACCCCGTCCAGCGCCACGGATCCCTTCTCCACCACATAGCGCGCCCCTGCCCGCGGCACCTCGAAGGTCAGCACGGCCGTCTCGCCCGAGCGCCGCAGGGAAACCACGCGCGTCACGCAATCCACGTGCCCCTGCACCATGTGCCCGCCCAGGCGGCCGCCCGCTGCCAGCGCCCGCTCCAGGTTGACGCTCGCCCCCCGGCGCAGCCCGCCCAGACTCGTGCGCGCGAGCGTCTCCGCGCTCAGCGCAAAGGCCATCTCGTCGCCCTTGGTGCTCTCCGCCGTCAGGCAGGCCCCGTTCACCGCCACGCTCTCTCCCGCGGACATCTCGCCCGCCATCGGCGCCCGCAAGCGCAGCACCCCCCCGGTGCCGCGCCGCGATAGACTGACTACTTGGCCGACCTGCTCAACGATCCCGGTGAACATCGGGCCCAAGACTACCAGTCAGCAGCAAATCTTCGCCAACCTTGCGACACCGCAGTTCGGACACGCGCAGAGCGTCCTTCAGCCGGGCTATGCCCTCTCCGTCAGCAACGGTCGGGCTCGCAGCGCCCCCGATCACCAGTGGCGCCACGAACAGGTTCAACTCGCTCGCCAGCCCGTCCCGCAGCAGGCTCCAAGAGAGGTCGCCGCCGCCTTCGGCCAGCACCCAGAGAACCTCCGCCTTTGCCAGCCGCGTCATCAGGTCCCCCAGGTCCACCTGGCCGCGGCGGTCGCTGCGGCAGACCCACACTTCGACACCCGCCGCCTCCAGCCGCCCCACCCTGCCCGCCGGCCCGCGCTTGGTCGTGGCAACGATAACCTTGCCTTGCGTGACCGACTGGGCCAACCGTGACCCCGCGGGCAACCGCGCCGTCGAGTCAACCACCACCCGCCACGGCTTCCCGGCGGACGGATGCGCCTTCTCCGGCAGCAGCAGCGGGTCGTCCTTCAGCGCCGTGCCCGACCCCACAACCACGGCATCCACCTGTCGTCGCAGCCGATGAACGTAGGCGCGCGCCACCCCCCCCGTTATCCAGCGCGACTCACCGCCTGAGGTGGCTATCTTCCCGTCCAGGCTGGCCGCCAGTTTCAGCGTGACGAGGGGACGCCCGCTGCGGCGCCAGTGCAGATATGCCCGGTTCAAGTGCGCGGCCTCCTCGGCCAAGCCTCCTAGGCTGACCTCCAGGCCCGCCTGCCGTAGTATCTCCAGCCCCCGCCCGTTGACCAGCGGCGAGGGATCAACTATTGAGGCCACAACCCTGGCCACGCCCGCGTTCAGGATCGCGTCCGTGCACGGCGGCGTCTTGCCGTAGTGACAGCAGGGCTCTAGGTTGCAGTAAAGGGTGGCACCTCTGGCCCGGCGGCCCGCCGCGCCCAGGGCCACCACCTCCGCGTGGGCCGTCCCCGGCCCTTTGTGGTACCCCTCTCCCACAATGGCGCCGCTCTTCACGACCACGGCGCCGACGAGCGGATTCGGTGATGCCCTCCCCGCCCCTCGATTCGCCCACCTCAACGCCCGGCGGAGAAGCGCTTCCTCCGCCCCCTCCTGGCCCCGCTCAACTACGGCCATTGCCCGGGTCGCCCTTCGAGGCGTTCTCCCCAGCCCGTACCTCCCGCCGCTTGGCCGCTACCTGAGTCAGCGTCTCGTGGAGCGTGCGCTCCAGTTCCCTCTGCTTCTCCAGCCGCGCCTGCGCCACCCAGCGCAGATCAACCAGAGCCAAGGCCATAACCACCGTCAGGATGCCCAGGCAGGCCAGAAGAGCATAGGCCAGCGTCTTGCCCTCATGCAGCCTCGTCATGACCACGAAGAGCACCCCGGCCGCCACCAAGAGCACCGTGTAGACCGCCCGCAGCCAAGATTGCCTCCCGCTCATCTCGCTTTGGCTCCCCACCTCGGCGCCGTGACCCGACGCCTGCCTCCCTAAGACGGTCCGCCGGCCGTGGCAGGCGGCGCCGAGACCGCAGCCTCCGCCGAGGAGGGCACCTGCGCCGGGGAGCCAGGCCCCGGTCGCCGTAGATACTCCGCCGCCTCCTCGGGGACAGTCACGTTGATGTGGATGCCGGTTCCCATCTCAAACCCCGCCGCCACCGTGAGCCTGGGCATGATCTCCACCCGCCAGTGATACTCCTCGCTGCGCTCCAGGTCCGCCGGCGCCGTGTGCAAGGAGAAGTTATAGGGCGGGAAGTTCAGGCAGGCGTCCACCTTCAGCAGTGCCCCTTTGAGCACGCTGGCAAACTGCTCGATCTCGTCCCGCTGCATGTCCGCGAAGGAGGCCTGATGCCTCTTGGGGATGATGGAGAGTCCGAACGGGAAGCGCGCCGCGAACGGCACCACCACCACGAACTTCTGATTCTCCAGCACCACCCGCGCGCCGTCGTACAGTTCCTGCACCACTACGTCGCATAGCAGACAACGCTCGTGGAAATCCCGGTAGCGCCTCATCCCCTCCAGTTCCTGCTCGATTTCTATGGGCACGATCGGTGTCGCAATCAACTGGGAGTGCGAGTGCACCAGCGAGGCCCCCGCCACCCGGCCGTGATTGCGGAAGATCATGATGTACTTGAAGCGATTGTCGCGGCGCAGATCCAGATACCGGTCCCGCCACGCCCACGCCACGTCCTGCAGCGCGGTCTCGTCCAAGTAGGCCAGGCTGCGATTGTGCAGCGGCGTCTCGACGATCACCTCGTGCGCCCCAATCCCGTTCATGGTGTCGTAGAGCCCCACCCCGGCGCGATTCAGCCCGCCCTCCACCGCCAGCGCCGGGAACCGATTGGGAACCGCCCGCACCCACCACCCCGAACTGTTGGCCTCCCCTTGCTTGCGGTAGCCAAGCACCTCCGGCGGCGTTTTCGCCTCATTGCCAGGGCAGAAGGGGCACTCGGCGCTCCACTCGGGTAAGCCCGAAAGGTCCACGCGCTCGATGCCGCTGTAGTCGTTCGGGCGCTTCGCCCGCTCTGTTGCTACAATCACCCATTCCTGCGTCAACGGATTCTTGCGAAACTGTGGCACTATCTCGTTCCTCCAGGAACTGCGCCCATCTGCTGTCTATACTTATCATTCCCCGATTGTCATCCCAACCTTGCATCCCCAACGCTCGCCGGGCGCCAGCACCAGCCGTTTGTGCGCCACCAAGGAGGAGCCCTCATAGAGCACCGCCGGCCCCTCCTCCGTCCGGCAGGCCGCCGACAGCGGGAAGTGCCAGAAGTCCATCACGGGCGAGAACTCAAGCCCTACTCCCAGCCCTACCCAGTCGTCCTGCACCCGCGCTTTGCGCACTGCCTTCGCCTCGACCCTCTCCTCTAGGGAGACCTCATGAGTCTCCCCGTCATCAACGATCAACCGCCGCTCCGGCAGATAGTGGCCCGTGAGCAGGAAGTTCCACTCCACCGCGAACCACAATCCCCTCTCCGCAGCCGACCGATTCTGAATCAGATAGAACGCCTCCAGCGGCCCCCCCCGAGCGTCGGCACGCAGCGTCTTCTCCACCGATATGGGCACGAACTCACCCCCGATCCAAACGTGGCCCTCCCGCCACAAGCGCACCTGCACCTCCCGCCCCCCCAGCAGTTGCTGCAGGTCGAAACTGTAGGGCTGGTCCACGAAGTCCCATTGCTCGCCGTAAACGCAGTCCGCAAACCCCGGCAGCCCGACCTCCGGGTGCAGGAAGTGGTCCACGAAACACAACCGCGGGTACCGCCCCTCCGTCGGTATCCCCCGCCCAAAGAGGTCTCCGGAATCACCGTGATAGGCCTCGCGCCGCCCGCGCAGAGCAGCCACCAGGTTCAACGGGGGGTTGCGGCTGTCCAACTCGAATACGGCGCCGCCCTGATCAGGGTTCACATAGAAGTTGAACCGCGGCCCCTCCAGCAGCACCTCCTCCCCACCGTCGCAGTCTAGGTCCGTGACCTCCACACGCCACACGTCCCCGCGTTCGTACAGGCCGCGGTCAACGATAGCCTCCGCCTCCACCAAGCGCCGGTACACCGCCTGGCGCAGATGCGGCAGGTAGATGCCGCCGAAGACGCCGTGCCAGTACGGACAATTGGTCTGCGCCTTCCACAGCAGACGCTGCGCCCTCTCCAACTCCTCCCAACTCACGCGGCCGCTGCGCAACTCACCCACGCGGCGCGCCCGCTCTCCATACTCCGCCACCTTGCGGCTCACGCGCATCATCCGCTTGTGCATCAGGTTGCTTTCCTGGTAGCGCACCAGAAAGTTGCGGAAGTTCCCTCCGCTCCACTCCATCATCTCGCTGTAGGAGCAGGGCGGCAGGTACACCCGGCGCAGCGGATGCTCCTCCACCAGATACTGCCGCAGCGTCGTGGTCCGGATGGTCGGCAACGCCGACGCCAGCGCGCTAAAGAAAGCGTCCAACCAGCCGTCTTCGTAGAGCAACTTGTGCGTGCCCGGCCAGGCCCCCAGTTTCTCGCCGTCGTCGGCCCACACCGCCAGCCGGCGCCCGTCTGCGCTGGCCTTAGAGCGCAGATAGTCAATCGCCACCTGCGGCGGCTGGAAGGGCACGCAGTGGCGCAGCGTCGAGTCAATGGGGAAGAGAACGACCCTCTCACCCTGGTGTTCCGTCACCACGCTGCCCAGACATTCCTCCTCCCCCAGCCCCGCCTCCGCGACGTTCTCGCCGTCCACCAGCGTGTACGCCATCCCCGCCTCCGCCAGCAACGCCGGCAGGTGAGGCTCCCACACTCGCTCCGGCAACCACATGCCCCGCGGCTGGTAGGAGAACATCTGCAACAGAAGCCGGTTCAGGTGCTCGATCTGCGCCAAGGCGTCCCTGCCCGAGATCAGACCCAGAATCGGCTCATAAGCCGCGCCACCCAGCAATTCAAGCCGTCCGCTGTCCACCAGCCCTCTGACCGACTCAATGAACTCCGGGTGCGCCTCCGCCAGCCACTCCAGCAGCGCCCCACTTATGTGGAGGCAGAACCTGAGGCTGCCCTGGCGCCGCATCGTCTCCAGCAGGGGCAGGTACGCTCGCTCGTAGACCTCCTCATTCGCCCAGGGGAGATTGTCCGGAGGCTGGTGACAGTGAACCACAAAGGCGAACCGAATACTCCCTTCCACGCTTACCGCCCCTCTGTCGCCGGAAAGGCAGCCCTAGCGTACCACGCGGGGTCAAGGCGCGCAAAGAGGCAATCCCGCTCCTCATACATGCCCAATTGGGCCCTCTCCGCGTCTGACACCGGCTGCCCCGCCAGCACCCGCTCCGCGCACCCAGCCAGCCACTGGAATGCCGCCAGGTGCTCGGCAAACCGGGCCTCCGCGTAGTCGCGGGCGCTCCAAGTCGTGATCAGGAACTGCCAGTCCGAAGACTCCAGCAGCACCAACTCCCGCAGGCACTGCTGCACCACCCGCTCCGCCTCCTCGTCGCCGGCCCGCAGCGCCCGGCACAGCGCCCTCGCCCTGACCTCGCACTCGTACACGTGCCGCCACGTCCACTCCGTCCATTCGTTTAGCCACACCCAGTGGAACCCGCCCTCTCCCCACGAGCCCTCCGGCAGTCCGAATAGCTCCACTGCTGGGACCGTCGCCAGGTACTCAGACCCCGTCGCCAGGCCTATGTCCTCGCTCGCGGCCATCTTGCGCACCACCGCGGCCAGCCACTCCGGGCCCTCGAACCACCAGTGCCCGAACAACTCCGCGTCGTAGGGGGCGCACACCACTCCCGGTTCGCCAGTCTCCTCCCAGTGCCCCAAGAGCAACTCGTGCGCCAGCCCCACGAAGTGGGCGGCGTTCTCCTCAATCCGGTCGCGTACCCGGTCCGGCTCGTACCACTCCTTCTCGCCCAAGTCCGCCTTGGAGGAGGTCACGCGCCAGTAGCGGTGCCCGCCGGGGAAGTGCTTCTTGTGGAACTCCAGATACCACCCGTCCCCCGGGTATCCGTGCTCGCGACTCCACACCTGCAGTCCCGTGCGTTGGTCCCGCGCAAAGAACGCCACCGGCCGCTTGCCCTCGCCGGAGGACTCGGCCAGGTACGCCTGGTACGGGCTGTTGCTCTCCACCTTCTCCCTAACCGGCTGCTGCGCCGCGAACACCCGCCACAGCCGCGCCAAGGCCTCGAAGCGCTCCCGATACACGCCCAGCGCCTCGCCACCCTGCAGGAGCTGTGAATCCACAATGAAGTACTCCAGTCCGCTCTCGCTCAGGAACTCGTCCACGCCCTTGCGCAGCGAAGTCGAAAGGCCGGTGCCGCCCAGCGGCGGCGCCCAGCGGTAGCGCGGCCGATAGCCGCATTCGGGCAGCCAGAACCCGCGCGGGTCCCTGCCGAAGTGGCGTCGGTAACTCTCTACCCCGAGCGCAACCTGCGCCTGCACGCATTCGTCCAGCCCCACCAGCGGCAGATAGGCGTGCGTCGCCGCTGAGGTGAGAATCTCTATGTGCCCCTCGTCCTGCAGGCGCCCAAATGCGCCTATCAGGTCCTCCCCCCAACGCTCGGCAAAATCTCTCTTGAGGTCGCCGTAGAACCCGACCCAGCGCTCCGCCAGGCCGGCCGCGCCAGGCTGTCCCTGCCCCCGAAAGTGCTGCTCGTCCGCCCGCGCGCTCTCCTGCTTGTGGTCCAGATAACGGTGAAACTCCGCCACGAACTCGCGGCTGCGCAACTGCTCCACTAGAACGGGCGTCAGACCCAGACAGATCTTCGGGGACAACCCCTCCTCCACCAGCCCCGTCAAGGCGCGCAGCACCGGCAGATAACACTCCGCTGCCGCCTCGCACAGCCAGTCGGTCCCGTGCGGCCACGCGCCGTGCGAGACGACGTAGGGCAGATGCCCGTGAAGCGCCAAGCACAAGTACCCCTTCTTCGTCGGTGCGCTACTCAACCTTACCCATCTCCTCCAGTGCCTCTCCTCGACGAAAACAAGCGCTGATGAAGGCTGCGCTGGCCCACAGATGGGGCGCCGCCCAATACGGCGCCTGCGGGCCCCCACCGCCAAGTTCGGGGAATAGCCCCGTCTCCGTGCGACAGGCCAGCGCAGCGCCCAAGTAAGCCTCAGCAGAAACGAAGTGCGCCCGCGCGGCCTCCAGCGCGAAGCGCGCCTCGCCTGCCGCAAGCCGGTACAAAGCCCGCGCCATCCAGAGAGTGTTCACCACGCCGGCCATTCCGCCCAGGTAACTGTCCCCATCATAGCGGAGCACCAGCGGCCCCACGCGCGTCAGCCGCACCAGCCGCTGCTCGACCTCGGCTATCACGCGCGCCGCTTGCCGCCTTTCTGCCACCACCTCGGTGCGCAACATGCCAAAGGGCTCCACCAAGCCCAGAATCGAGGAGTCGGCCCGTGGGTTAGGCGGCCCGTCCGCCGTGGCGCTCGCAAACCAGCGCCCTCGCCGCCGGAAACGCTCCGCCGCGCTCCGCTTCACCTGAGCCGCCGCGCGCTGCCACAAGGCAGCGTCGCTCTCTCCCCAGGCCTTGCCCAGCCGTGCGGCGCCGCTTAGCGCGGCGTAGATCGCCGCGCTGGTGTACGCGAATGTGCCGGCGAACGTCTCCCACAAGTCGCAGGCGGTCTCGTGAACGCCTCCGTCCAGGCCGCCGACCAGAGCCGAGCACGCCCGCCTCAACATGCTCGAGAACGCCTCCCGCTCCGGCGTCTGACCCGCACCCACCGCTTTGTCCCACCACTCGCACAGAGCCCATACCACCGAAGCAGTCTGATCTAGCTGGCAGAAGTCCGGGCGCCAGCACCATCCGGGCCCCAACTCACCTGACAGCCAATACCGCTGCCCCCAGTGGCCGTTCTCCTGCTGCGTCCGCGCACACCACTCGAAGAAGCCTCGCGCCGCCGCGTAGTCGCCCACCTGCGTCAACGCATCGGCCGCCTCCGCCCCGTCGCGCGGCCAGCAGTAACCGTACCCCCCGCTCCGCTCAAACTCCGGATCGAACTCCGGCGCCGCCAGCAGGCCGCCGCCCTCTCGGTCGCGCAGCAACTGAATGGTGGTTAGGCTGCGCGCGAAGGCATCCGCCATGGCTTTGTCGGTCAGACCCAGAGGCATGCGCTTAGGGCGCGCCCACCGGGCCCTCACCGCCGCCTGCAGGGCCTCCGGCTCCCGCTCCCGCGCCACGCGCAGCCGCCGCAAAGCCTCGCTTTCAGACAGCCCCAGCGCCAGGTAGAACCTCACCGCGCTCGCGCCAGGCTCCACCCGCGAGGCGATGGCCAGGTTGACATTCCCGATGTCCTGCGAGTTGCCCCCGAGCCGGCCGTCCCGCAGGTCCTGTTTGGCATCCGACGAGGCCCCTACCCTCCCGCACTGATACTCGTCCAAGGGGTTCGCCGCTATCGCCACCCACAGGTCGCGCCAGTGCTGCACCAGCGCTCGCTCCTCCTCCAAGTAGTGCACCGCGTTCTTGTTCGCCGTCTCGCCCAGCCGCAGGTCCAGGTAGTGCAGCGCCGTCGCCGCCGGTCCCGCGCCCGCCACCGCGCACGTCCGCACCAGAACGTCCTCGTCGGGCAGGACAAAGTCCGTCAGCACCACGCGCATCTCCGGGCCGTGGTGTTGCATCACCGTCTCCACGACCGGCGCTGACGAGCCCAGATACCGCTGGCGGCAGTCCCAACACTCCTGAAAAGTCCAGCACAAGTGGCCCTGCGCCGGAAAGTGAAAGGCCAGCATGAACTCGTGCACGTTCTGGGGGAAATCTATGCGCGGGTAGAAAAGGCCCATCACCTCCCCCGTGCGCCCCAGGCTGACCAACATCCGCCCGTTCCCGACTATCGCGTTGGGTAGGTAGACCGCCATGATCCTTATGTTGAACCGCTGCTTGCAAGGATACGGGCGGCCATATCTCGCGTCAACGCCGCCCCTCTACACGGCATCGGGTCCCTCCGAGGCAAACTGGTCCCAGCCCCTCACCCCACCCAGGTCAGCGCCCAGAACCTCTACCCCGGAGCCGCGTTCGCACCTGCCTACCACAGTCGAAGGGCACCCCGCCTCGCCCAGCAACTCGCGCAACCGGTCAACGTCCTGCGGAGCCGCCGTCAGGAGCAGTTCGAAGTCCTCCCCCCCCGTCAGGGCCCACTCGACGGCGCGCGCCTCTAGCCGCTGCGCCGTCTCCTCGACCCCGGCGACAATGGGGACGGCGTTTCCGTCCACGATCACACGCACGCCCGAGGCTTCAGCGATCCGCGCCGCGTCTCCCGCGATGCCGTCGCTCACATCTATCATCGCATGTGCCAATCCTGACTCGCGCAGCAGCATCCCCTCCTGGACTCGGGCCCGCGGCCGCCGATGCCGCCTCAGCAACTCCTCCTCTTCGGAAGACATCGGCCCGCTCGCTCGCGCGATGGCCAGGCCTGCCGCCGACGCCCCAAGCGCGCCGGTCACCAGCAGCGCGTCCCCGGAAAGGGCCCCGGAGCGCAGCACGGGAGCGCCCTTCACCACCCCCAGCCCCACCACCGCCACCACCAAACCCGACCGCGAGGCCGACAGGTCACCCCCCACAACGCAGGCTCCGTACTCCTGGGCCGCCTCCGCCAACCCCGTCTGCAGCCTTTCGACCGCTTCCACCTCCATATCTCGGGGCAGGCCCAAGGAGACAAGTAGCCATCGCGCCTGTCCGCCCATGGCGGCAACGTCACTGATATTGACCACCCCTGCCCTGTACCCAATCTCCTCCGGGGTGAACCATTTCCACGAGAAATGCACTTCCTCAAGCAGGATGTCCGTGGTCGCTACCAGCCTCTCCCCCGGCTCCAGGCGGACCACGGCCGCGTCGTCACCCGGGCCGACCGCCACCTCGGGTCTCAGGGCCGCTACCCGGGCGCTTGACTCCGTCAGTCTTCGAATCAGGCCGAATTCCCCGATCTCTTCGAGGCGCATGGACCTTGTCTCCCGAGCCCAAGTAAACCAGATTGGCTGCTCTCTTGCACTTCGGCCCGCAGGCCGCAACCCCTCGCACCGGCCTCGCCACAGGATTTCGCGTCGTTTTGGCTTCCGATAGGGTAGACTAGGGTTGCCACACACGATTGCGCTGCTTCAACGAGCCACGTCTGTGGAGCCACGGGCAGGCCTGTGGTATAGTATTGCTGTCCCCCTAAGGAGGTCCCTGAATGAGCAATCTCCCCTTGGACCAGGTCGAGCGCGCCGTTGGCAGCAAGTACACGGCTGTGGTCGCGGTCGCCAAGCGTGCTCTCGACGCTGCCCGGCGCTTCCTCACCTTGCGCGCCAGCCGGCGGAATCCCATCGCCTGGGCCATGCAGGAGATCCTTAGTGGCCGCGTGCAGGTTGAGGTACCCACCGTGGAGGAGGCAACCGCCCTTAGCATGCGTCCCTCCGCCGCCGAGCGCCTGCGCGTCGGCTTCATCCACGAGGAGGATCTCGAGTTGGAGGCCGAGCGCATGGGCCTCCACCGGGAGTTGGCCCCTGAGGCCGCCGAGGAGGAAGAGGTGGAAGCGGAGGAGCAGCTAGAGGAGGAACTCGCCGCAACCGAAGAGACGGCGGAAGAACCGCAAGAGGAGAGCGTGGAAGAGGAAGAGCAACTAAAGGAGTTGCTCGGCGACGAGGAACTGGAGACGGAAGAGGCAGAAGAGGAAAAAGCGGAGGAGGAACCCGAGTAGCGAGCCCCCTCGCTTCCCCTCCCCGCAGTCACCGCCCTGCTGATACCGGCTGACCAAGCCGCACGCACCGTCCCATGTCAGGCAAGCGAGACTACTACGAAGTACTCGGGGTGCCCAGGGACGCCAGTCCCGAAGGGATCAAGAAGGCCTATCGTCGGCTCGCCCGTACGCTGCACCCCGATCAAAACCGCGACGATCCTCAGGCCAACGAGAAGTTCAAGGACGTCGTCGAGGCCTACCAGGTTCTATCCGATCCGGAGAAGCGGGCGCGTTACGATCACTTCGGCCATGAAGCCCCGGGTGGCTTCGATATTAACTTTGCAGACCTCGGCTTGGGCGATTTCTTCGATATGGTCTTCGGCACCGGCTTCGGCCGCGCCTCTCCGCGTCCGCGCGCCACGCGCGGCAGTGACCTGCGCTTCGACCTGCAGATCACCCTCGAGGAGGTCTATCGCGGAAGCCAACGCGAGATAGAGGTCCCCAGGCTCGTGCCCTGCTCCGCCTGCCAGGGCACGGGGAGCGCCGATCGGCGTCCACCCGAACCTTGCTCGGCCTGTCACGGCACCGGCGAGAGGCGCCAGACGCACCGCACTCCTTTCGGCCAGCTCTCCACGGTAACGGCCTGCCCCGCCTGTGGCGGGACGGGCGAGGTCTTCACGCGCCCCTGCCAGCAGTGCCGCGGAGCCGGCATGGCCAGAGAAGCCCACCGCATCAGCGTAACCATACCCAAGGGAATCGAGAGCGGCGAGCGCATGCGGCTGGCAGGCTACGGCGACGCCGGCGAGATGGGTGGGCCGCCAGGCGACCTCTACCTCGTGCTAATGGTGGCACCGCACCCCCTCTTCGAACGCCGGGGCTCCGACCTAGCCACGGAACTGCAGGTCACCTTCGCCCAGGCCGCGTTGGGCGCTACCGTATCCGTGCCCACCCTCGACGGTCAGGACCAACTCGAGATTCCAGCCAGCACGCAGACGAGCGAGGTTCTGACCTTGCGTGGCAAAGGGCTCCCCCGCCGGCAGCGCCTAGGCTCAGGCGACATCCACTACCTCATCCGCATCGTCACGCCGACCTCGCTCACCAAGGAGGAAAGCGAATTGCTGCGCCGCTTCGCCGGACTCCGCGGCGAGACCGGAATCGCCTCCTCCGCTCGCCGCTCCAAGCATGGACCTCCCGGCAAAACGGGCTAGCCCCGTGCGCAGGCAGTACACACAAGTCATTGTCAGGTGTTCCCCGGCAGTTGAGGAGCCACTGGCCGCTCTCTTCTCGCGCTGGGGCGCGGCCGGCACCGCCAGCAGCGGCAGAGGGGGCTGGCTCGAGTTGTGCTCGTACCTGCCGCGCCTCCTGTCCCGCAGCGAGACGCCGCATCTGCGGCGCGAGATCGCCGACATCGTGAAGTGCGTCGCCCCGCGCTCCCACCCTCGCATCTTCGTAGGACGCTTCACGCCCTCCATCCGTTCCCAGGCCTGGAAACGCGAGTTCGCGCCTGTGCGCGCCGGACGCCGCTTCCTCATCGTTCCACCTTGGCATCTGGCGGCGGCGCCTGGCCGCGTCCGCATAGTGATCCCCCCCGCCATGGCCTTCGGCACCGGACATCATCCCACCACGCGAGCCTGCCTCGCGCTGCTCGAGCGCATCCCTGTAAGCGGCGCGCGCGTGCTCGACATCGGCACCGGCACCGGGATTCTCGCCATCGCTGCCGCCAGACTGGGCGCGGCTGAGGTGCTCGCGACCGACAGCGATCCGCTCGCCGTCGAGCAGGCCGAAGCCAACGTGCGGCGTAACCGTGTGACGAGACAGGTACAAGTCAAAGAATGCGATTTGGCGAGCGCTGGCGCCGGCCGCTTCGACCTCGTCGTCGCCAACATTGACCCCGCGACCATCATCCGCCTCTCCCAACGGGTCCCTCGCCTGCTGCGCCGTGGCGGCGTCTTCCTCGCCTCGGGATTCACCGCCAACTCGCTGCCCCAGGTTGGGGCCGCGCTGCGGAAAGCGGGCCTCACCATAGTGGACAAACTGCAACTCCACGGCTGGCTCGCCCTCACCTGCCGCCTCACCTAGGCCTGCTGCCCGCGCCTCGCTTTTGACCCCCCTCTTGCTCCCCGCATATAATCGCCCGCCAGCATTGCCTCGGCTTATCCCTGGAGGAGGGCTGACCAGTGACACGCTACAAGGGACTGATGCTCATCGGGGACGGTATGGCGGACCGCCCGGTACCCGATCTGGCGGGAAAGACTTGCCTCGAGGCCGCGAATACCCCCAACCTTGACCGCGCGGCGGCGGAAGGTGCCCTCGGGCTGCTCGACACCGTGGCGCCCGGCCTGCGCGTGGGCAGCGACACTGCTCACCTTTCCCTTCTCGGCTATGACCCCAGGGAAACCTATACCGGCCGCGGCCCGCTGGAAGCCATGGGGGTCGGCCTGGAGGTGAAGCGCGGCGACATCGGCTTCCGCTGCAACTTCGCTACCGTGGACGACAAGATGATCGTCACCGACCGCCGTGCCGGCCGTATCCGCGAGCGCACTAACGAACTCGCCCACGCCATCAACCAGATCGGCTCCCTCGAGGGAGTCCAGATCATCTTTCGCGAATCAACCGAGCACCGCGGCACGCTCATCCTCCGCGGCGAAGGCCTGAGTGACAAGATCACCGACAACGTTGATCCGCACGAAGAGGGACGTCCGGTCGGTCAGTGCGCCCCCTTGGACCCCAACGACAAGGCGGCCAACTTCACCGCCCGGGTGGTCAATGAGTTCGTGCGCCGCTCCTACCAGGTGCTCAAGGACCATCCCCTCAACCGCGAACGCATCGGTGCCGGCGAGAATCCCGCCAACATCATCATCCCCCGCGGCGCCGGCGTTGCGCCTCACCTCAAGCCCTTCCACGAGGTCCACGGCTTGTCCGCCGCTTGCGTGGTGGAGGTGGGCCTCATTCGCGGCCTAGGCCGCTATCTTGGCTTCGATGTAGTTGACGCGCCAGGTTCCACCGGCAGCCTCGACACCGACCTTGACTCGATCGCCCGCACGGTGCTGGCCGCTCTGGAAACCCACGACTTCGTCCTCTGCAACGTGAAGGGGCCCGACATCGCCGGCCACAATGGCGACGCCCCTGCCAAGGTGAAGATAATCGAGCGCATTGACGCCATGGTCGGCGGCATACTCCCGCAACTCCTGGACCGGACGGTGTTGACGGTGCTCGCGGACCACGCGACCCCCGTGGTGACCCTCGATCACACCGGCGACCCCGTGCCGCTTCTCCTCTGGGGCCCCGGCGTGCTCACCGATTGCAGCCAGGCCTACCACGAGCGCGCGGCCTCCGCCGGGGGATTGGGGCGCTTCAGCGGACTGCACCTGGCCCACGTCATGACCAACCTGATGAACGTGCAAGAGAAGTTCGGCGCGTGACCTGGGTTGGCGTGCGCCTAGCCCCGTCGTGGTCGTGAGCGCGCACGCGATCGCTCAAAGGAGCAGGCGCGCCCCCCAGCAGAACCCCTCGCCCCCGGCAGCATAGGCTGCATCGGATCCCGAAGCAACTCCGGGGCCTCGAGGGCCCCGCAAAAGCCAGGAGAGGACCGCTCGAGCAGCCGGCTTTTGGAAGAAAGCGCTTGACAGGATAGAGCGCGCGAAAGGCGGAACAGATGAGACGCGCAACGGTTGCCCCGATCGCCATTGTGGCGTTGGTGGCCACGCTCTACTCGTTTTCGGCAGGCTTCAGCCCGCTCAGCGCCGAGCCCGAGCCTGTGGCGGAGGGCGCATCTGCCACGCTCGCCCAGAAGGCCGAGCAGTGCGAGGACGATCTGTTCAACTACTTTCTTCAGGACGGCCTGATAATCTGGAGCAAGGCAGACCCAACCGGCCAGGCGCGCTACACGAACGAGAACTCCGGTTGTGCTAACGGCTCCTTCCTTTCTGGCCTCTCTTACAAGTGGAGTGTCACACGTGATCCACAAACGCGGCAGCACGCGCAGCAGATCGCTGCCTCTCTCGGGATGCTGGAAACGATTACCGGGGTGCCCGGGATGACGTCGCGGCAGTTCAAACTCATGCAGGGCCCTGGTGAAGACGAGGCGAGTTGGCTGCAGGACTACTGGCACCAGGTGGGCCCCTATCGCTGGCTGGGGAACGTCAGCACCGACGAGATGACGTGGTACCTTACCGGGCTGTGCGACTATGTGATGCTGTGCGCCGACGGCGAAGAGCGCTGTAAGGCTACCGCCCTCATACGCCGTGTGGTAGGCCGCATGTTGGACCATGGAATGAGAATCGTGGACCTAGACGGCAGCACCACCTTCTGGGGCGATTGCTCGCGTGAGACACCTCGGGAGCCGCTTTTCTGCCTGCACGGGCTGCACTACCTAAAGGTCGCCGAGTTGTGTGCGGGTGACCAACGCTTCGCCGAGGCCTACGAGCAATACGCGGCGGACCGGGGCTACTTCGAGAACGCCGTGCACTGCTACAAACGGGCGCTGCCGACCGGTGACTGGGCAAGCTACGACTGGGAGTTGGCAGCCCCCGGATTCGAGCTGCTGATCAAGTCCGACAAGGACGCGGGCAGGCGGGCGCGGCTCACACGGGGCCTAAGGGTGCTCGCCGCCGCCCCAAACGCCCAAGTTCAAGCGCATCTGGCGACCGCTGTGCTGGGGTTAGGTGGCGGCGACCAAGTACGTCGCTGGCTGGAGGAGTTCGACCCCAACGGCAAGCAGGGCCCCAGTCTCGCCTGGTATCACTGGGCCTACTGGAGGGCGCGCGCGGGCAGGATCGTCGCTGGCCCCTCCGCGGGAGGCTGACGCGACACATTGGCTCAAGAAGCGCAACAGCGTGGGAAGCAGGGCAGCCGACGGCTCGTCCCTCGTCCGACCTCTTGCGCGACCGCTCCTACTACACGCCGGAGCCGCGCCGCGAAGCAGCCACGGGGCATCGGGAGGGCGCGGAGAACGGCGCCGGTGCAGCAGCGCCTCGGAAGAAGGTGCTCGACAACGCGGGACGCGCCTGGCACGCGTGTGGTAGAGGCGATCTGAGATGGGGAGTCTCGGACGCAATTCGGGGACAGACTACGAATTCCCCGTGCCGTGTCCCGCAGACGGGCAGGCGCCGAGCAACAACAGGAAATTCGTAGTCTGTCCCCGAATTGCACCGCCAGAAGTGGTCGGGGCGGACCGCCTCAGGCGGTCGACCTCTGGATCCAGGCAGCCCTGCTAGCCAAACTGCGCCACGCTAGCAGGCTCCTCACTGGCTCTGGTCGGGGCGGGCGGACTCGAACCGCCGACCTCTGAGTCCCGAACCCAGCGCGCTAACCAAACTGCGCCACGCCCCGAGCAGCGATAAGTATACCAACCGCAACGCGGCCTAACAACGCCCGCGCGGCCCGGCCCCCGCTACCGCCCTCCGGGCGCGCCGCGCTCCTTCTCCTCAGGCTGCGAACCACGCACATACAGAGGCACGGCAAAGCGCGACCGCGCTTGCCCCCTCCGCTCGACGCCCAGGGCAAGCAGTACGCGCGCGGAAGGGTAAGTAACCACAAAAGGAATGGACGCACCGGCGGCCCCCCCCTGCGAAAGCCACTGCTCCCGCGCGTCCTCCGGCCCGCACACCACTCCCTCCGTCATTCCGCTCGCCGCCACGATCTCCGCCACGTTGCCCACCTCAATCTCGCCCGCGACAACCCAACCGTCACCCGCTTTGCCGAACTCCTGCCCGTAGAACGACCCGCGGCGGTGCGGCGACAGGCACAGCAAGGTAGGCGCATCCGTCACCGCGCTGTGGGCCGTCACCTCGAGCGACGGAACTCCCACCACCGGGCATCCCACGGCCAAGGCCAGCGCGTTGGCGGCAGCCACACCCACTCGCAGCCCCGTGAAGGACCCCGGCCCCAGCGACGCAGCCGCCCCTTCGCACTCGCGCAAGCGCACCCCGGCCTGCTCGCACAGTTCCAGCAGCGCAGGCATGAGCGTGGTAGCCAACTGTCGCAACCCGGGGTAACTGCTCTCATACACCTGACCGTCCCCCCGCGTCACCGCCAGCGACACCACCGCTCCAGAGGTCTCAAAGGCTGCGATGATGGTACTTGGCAAGGCCTGCCCGCACGTGCGCGGTGCTCCCTTCTCCTTCGATCTCGATCACTCTCCCCGGCGTCGCGTAGGAGACCAAGACGCGCACCGTCCGCTCGGGCGCATCCAGCACGGCCTTCTCCGCCCACTCCACAATAGCCACGGCCCGGCCGTCGTCGGCCTCGCCCCACCCCAGTTCCTCAAGGTTGACCGGGCCTTCGAGCCGGTAAAGATCCATATGGAACAGCGGCAGCCGCCCCCCCAGACGGCTCACCAGGGTGAAAGACGGGCTACGCACCCGGCCACTCACGCCCAGCCCTGCGGCCACCCCCCGCGCTAAGGTCGTCTTGCCCGAGCCGAGCGGCCCGACCAGCGCCAGCACCTCTGCGCCGCGCAGCGCTCGGCCGAGCGCCCGGCCCAGTCGCGCCGTCGCCGCGGCGGACTTGGAGACCAGGCGCACCCGCCAGGAAGTGCCCTGAAAACTTGCGAATTCGCCCATCTGTGGGTATGAACCTATCAGATTGGCTCATAGTTTGTCCCTAGGGGTGTAACTATGATGCGAGTGGAAAAAGTTGTGCAGTCAAGGCAGTTGTTGCTCACGGCGCTGCTCGCGTGCAGTCTAGCAGCGCTCGGCAGCCTGCTGGCAGCAACCTCTGTCTGCGCTCAGGGAGAGCCCATCAACCTGGCTCTGGCCGGCGTAAGCAACGAGAGCGGGTACGCTCCAGAGGCTCTGAGCGCGCAAGCGGAGGAGGCGCTCCGCGCGGCGTTCGCCAAGACCCCTGGCTTCACCCTGGCGGACCCCACCGCCGTCAGCGCCGCCACCAAAGGCATCACCGCGGCCCAACTCACCTCCCCTGAGGGCCTGGCCGCGGTCGCCGCAGTCGTCGGCGCTGACGCGGGCGTCTTCGCCCGCGTGCTGGAGGTGCAGGCAAAGGCGGACTCCGCTAAGGTCATCCTAGAGACACTATGGGCACAGCCCAATGCGGAGACGTTCCGCTTGCGGACTCGCGTTGCCGGCGCGACGCCAGCACACCCACAGATCAAGGACGGGGTGTCCGCCTTGGTGGACGAAGCCTTGCGCGCCGCCTGTGAAACCACTGCCACGGAGGCTGCCGGCACCATCGCGCTCGGCGGCGCCATAGTCGCGGCCGACGTCCCCAGCGTCGGCCTGGGGCAGGGCGTCGGCGTGCGCCCCGGGGCGGAACTGGTCGTCCTGAGAGACCGCAGGGCTGTTGCACGCCTGGAAGTCGTCAGCGTCGCGACCACGTACTCCGACTGCAAGATAATCGAGGGCACGGCCCGCGCCCGCCTCCGTTCCGGGGACGCCGTG
>CAZGSV010000031.1:0-28352 GCA_964528605.1 uncultured Armatimonadia bacterium | reverse complement strand
AGGCCGATCTCCACAGCCTTAATTGCCGGGATGGACATCACCGCCTGTGCCAGCCGCCCGTCGAGCCTGCGATCCCAATGCGCGTACGATCCGAGCCCGACGGGAAGCCCCTCGGCCACGACTTCAAAAACGCCGCCCAAGGTGTCGCCGACGTCGCGGGCCCGGTCAATGGCCCGCATCATGGCCTGCTCTGCTTGCCTGTCCACGCAGCGCAGCGGCGACCCCTCGGCGCGCGCCTCCACCTCCGCAACCGTGGTTGTGCCCGCGCTGACACCCGCCGCCACCTCCCCCACGGCCACCACGTGACTGGCCACCCGCACGCCGAACTCACTCAGCAGCCGTCGGGCGGTAGCGCCTGCCGCGACGCGCGCCGCCGTTTCGCGCGCGCTCGCTCGCTCGAGCACATTGCGCACGTCGCCGAAACCGTACTTCAGGGCCCCGGCCAGGTCGGCATGTCCGGGCCGCGGCGTGGTCGCCGCTTCCGGCCGCTTCTCGCCCGGCTCGACGCTCATACGGTCCTGCCAGTTCTCCCAGTCGCGGTTGCGGATGAGCAGGGCCGCGGGGCTGCCCAGGGTCTCGCCAAGACGTACCCCGGATAGGATCTCCACTTGGTCGCGCTCGATGTCCATCCGCCCCCCCCGCCCGTACCCCTGCTGGCGCCTGGCGAGGTCCGCGTTGATGTGTTCCGCGGTGAGAGGCATGCGAGCCGGGAGGCCCTCCACGATGACCACGAGCGCCTTGCCGTGAGATTCGCCTGCGGTGAGGAATCTCATCGCCATATGGACTCCCCCAGCACCGCCCCGGCAAAAGCAAAAGCGCCACCTGGGCGCTCACACCCGCGGGCGCTCCTGCCGCTTCTGCGAGGCTGCAGGGAGGGGACCTCCTACAGCACGGAAGTGGGCGTATGCAGGATGCGCGGAGTGACCAGGATCACGAGTTCATTCTCGGCATGGGTGGTGCTCTTGCTGCGGAAGAGCGGGCCGATGACGGGCAGCTCGCTGAGCAGCGGCACCTCGTACCAGGTCGAGGTATCGTTTCTGCGCACCACGCCCCCGATGATCACCGTGTCACCGTTGGCGATATTGAAGTCAGCGGTTATCTGACGGGTGATGGTCAACGGGACACCCGCCCCGCCCCCCGGCGGAGGCGGGCTATAGCCGGCGAACTCGGTGAAGGTCGGATAGAGGATCACGTTGATGGTGCCGTCGCCGTTCACGCGTGGGTAGAGGCTGAGGCTGATGGGGATGTTGATGGTCTCCGGAGTGTAGACCACCACCGGAGTGCCAAACTGCGTGTATGAGGTCTCCGGAATCCAGGCCACCTGCGGAGTATTGACGAACACGGAGGGCATGATGGTCGGGCTGCTCTTGCACACTATGCGCGGGCTCTGCACGATGCGTGCGCGTCCGCCGGAGAGGAGCGCCCCGAGGCGTACCCAGAAGTCCCCTTTGGCGTAACGAATAGTGGTCACGCCGATGCCGGGCTGCGGCGCCACCGTCCCGAAGGTCATCTCGGTCGTCGGGCTCGACAGAGGCGACCAGGAAAGGCCCAGTTGGTCCGAGGAATCCACGCGAATCTCCACCAACTGCACCGTAACCTCGAGCAAGGTAGGCTGGGTATCAAAGAGCGCCAGCAACTCGCGAAGCCGGTCAATGCCCTCCTGGGTGCCCTGCACCACGAGCGCGTTCTCCGGAGGGAAGGGGACGATGGCGGCGATGCCGTCCAGGCGGCCCCCGACCCCTCCGCCGCCATACACTCCGCCGTAGGCTCCGCCACCGAGGCCGCCGCCATATATGCCCGCCCCGCCGCCGTACTGCTGCGCGCCGTAGGTTCCGCCACCGAGGCCGCCCCCGGCCCGACGCTGATGGTAGCCGCCGGTCACCGGACTAAAGGGATTGCTCGGGCCGCCAGCGGTTCCCGCGCTGGCGCTCTCCGCGCCGCCGTACCCCCCGCCCGGTAGCGCCGCCGGCCAGCGACCACTTTCCAACTGCATTTTCTCCCACGGCGTCTCCGGCACGTAGGCTCCAAGCAGACGAGCAATCTCGTAAACGTCAGCGAATTTCAGAACGATCTTCTCATACTTGAGCGGCTTGCCGTCCACGCTGGGACTGCCGGAGGCCGCAGCGGCCGCCGGAGGTGGCGGCGGAATGACAACGGCCGAATTGAGCGCCGTTGCCGAAGTGCTGCCGGATTCCTCCGCGGTGGGCTGGTCGGAGACGACCCAGATGTCGCCGCGCTTGGCCACGTGCAGCCCGGTCTGCTGCGCGATGACTTGCATGGCCTCGTCCAGGCTCTGCCCCTCGAGTTGCACAGAGATCTTCTGATTGATGTCCCCGGAGATGACGATCTGGCGACCGCTGTCGAACATCAGTCTCTGCAGCAACTGAGCCACGGGCACGTCCCGCACGCTCACGCGCATTCCCGGTCCCTCGACCGCCAGCGCACTCCCACACACCAGCATCAGCGCCAGCAGAAGACACAACGTCCTTGTCCTGTCAGCCATCCGACACCTTCGACCTCCTCGGCCGTGTAGCCCCCACGCACGCCGCGCTCCCGCGTACACTGCCATGGACTGCGGCCGCTTTTGCCGCCACTCAGGTCTGTCTCCTCACGCCCCCAACAAGGGAGCGCTTCTAGTATCTCCTGCCTCCGCCGCCATAGCCGCCGCCACCCAGCCCGCCGGTACCTCCGTAGCCGCCACCCAGCCCGCCGTAACCGCCGCCGCCGTAACCGCCGCCACCGTAACCGCCGCCGCCGTAACCGCCGCCGCCGTAACCGCCGCCACCGTAACCGCCGCCACCGTAACCGCCGCCACCATAACCGCCGCTGCGGCCGCCGTAACCGCCGCTGCGGCCGCCGTAACCACTGCCGCCGCCGCCATAGCCGCCGCGGCCGCCACCACCACCGCCTATCATGCTGAGCACGTACTGTACGTCATTGTACATGACAGGTACCTTGACCCAGATCCGCTCCTCCTGGGCCTGCTCCTGGAGAGTCAGAGTCTCTTCCTCAGTGCGGTCTCTGATCGCCACCGGCACGGGCACAGCAGGCTGCGTAGCCACTATGCCAGTGGTGGGGCCCACGGGCGCAACCCCAGAGCCGATGAGTGTCGTCTTACCCGTACCGAGGCCGCGCAGCACGTAGATGGAGGGCTGTCTCTCCACAATCAGGTCCGCCGCAGCCGCCACCGCGTCCAGAATATTGTCGGGCGTGTCGGTAACGTGCACTGTGATGCGGGGCTGCTCTCCCACGATCCGGGTTACGATGTTGAGCCCGGTGTTCTGCCGGATCATGTCCACGACTTCCTGCACTGTGGCATCACGTGCCTCGATACTAAGCGTCTGCTGGGCGAGGGCAGGCCCCGCCAGCAGCACACAGACCCCTGCCACTAAGAGCGCTCTCATAACGCCAAGCACCTCCTCACAGTGCGTCGACCTCTATCATAGCAGTTTGCCCGATGCCACTCAAGGCGGCCCTCAGTCTACTTCTCCTCCCGGGGGCGCCCGCCCCCCGCGGGCCCCTGAGGGGCCGGGGCACCTGGCGCCGGCTGTGGCTGATAGTAGCCGGGGTACCCTGCCGGCGGGGCGTACGGCGTATAGTAAGTCGGCCCCGCCGGGGCCCGGGGCGGAGCGACCGTGGGCCTCGGGGCCGGCCGGGCCGCTAGCGGCACGCTCCGCAACTGGCCCTGCGGGTCCCGCAAGATCACCTGATCGGCCAGAATGCTGTCCACGACGTATCCGCCCGCAATCTGCATGCCGGGCGTGACCACTATCGCGTTGCCCGAAGGCCACTCGATAACCGCATTCGTCCTCTGCCCCAGCATCACGGCCGAAGTCCGCAGGCCCTCCATACGGCCGTAAGCCACCCCGGGGCGATAGGCTTCAGGGCCGAGTAGGTTTTCAGCGCTGCCGAAGGTCTCTTCGACCGGCTGCGCGCCTACCCCGACCCCCGGCCCCACCGCAGTGGGGGCAGCGGCCCGTGGCGGTATGCGGTACCAACCAGCGGGCGCCCGGTAGCGGGGCACCGCAATGGCCAGCCAGCGATAAGAGCCGGCCAGCACCGACGGGCCCTTCATGAGCGCCGCAATCTGCTCCCTCGTCAAGGGGTACTCCAGGAAGGGGTTCACGCGCCAGTCTTCGAACGGCTCCATAACCGGGGCAACCGCGATCTGTGGCTCGGTACCCGCCGGCTTTCCCGCTGGGCCGCCAAGTTGGGGCACACCCTTTCCAGCGGCGGCCGGAGGCTTCGCTGCTCCGGGCGCGGCTGGCAAGGCCGGCACGCCCTTGGGGAGTGCAGCAGGCGGCCTGGCGCCCGTCGTGCGTGCCGGCGGCGCCCCGGCGCCCTTGGCCCCGGCCGCCCTAGCGGCCCCCTTAGTGCCTTTGGCCGCCGGCGCGCTTGGGGGGCCTCCCTTCTGCCCCCGTGCAACGCCGACAACGGCTATCGCCACCAAGGCAGCAACGACCGCGCCGGCGAGCACGGCCAGCATGGCCCGGCGTCCTCTGTTCGCGTTCACTTAGCCGCTCACCACCCTAGGTTCAGCCCTTGTCACACAGCCTGGCCTTCGCACCGACCGAATGCTGTCACTGCGACTTTTCCCCCCTGCGGGCACCGCCTCGGCTCCCTACGGCTCCTCCGATCCCCGGTGGCGCTCCAGCGCCCAAACCGGGCGCCGCCCCTGGGCCAGCGGCTGCGCCGCCCAACACAGGACCGGGGCCGGCCGCGAGCGCCTGGGGTGCCCCCTTAGGCATTTTGGCGAACGTGGTCAGCTCGATAGGCAGCGTTACCTGCAGCAGGCCTCCTGACGGGTCCACAGGCGCCATGGCGATCGAGTCCCCGGTGGCTATCAGACGCTTCGCTTCGCCGAACGAATACAGCAGGTCGAGCAGCTGGTCCAGCGTGGCCGTGAAGGTCACCGTCATTCTTCCCGGGGGTATGTGGAGGACCTCCTGCGGCTGCACGGGCACCGGCACCATTGGCGGAGCCGGTATGTTGATGGACTGGGGAAGTACGCCGGCTCTGACGAACAGTTCGAGTATCGCGGGCCCAACGTCCTCCCGCTGCTCAAACCAGATGGCCACAGTGGCAAGGAGAGGGTCCTCGAAATTGATCGGGGCCATCTTGGCCTGACGGATCGCCTCGAACTCGGCGTTCAGGCGAGCCAACTGCGCCCGCGTATCCCGCATCTTCTTCTCGATGTCGGGTCTCTCGGCGATCTTCTTCTCCTCGGTGGCGATCTCCTTGTCCAGCTTGCGGATCTGCTCCCACTTCTTCCGGTACTGACCCGCGTAGAAACCGGCAATGACCACCGCAATCAGCACGGCGTACCCGACCGCTATGTATGGCCAGCGAAGTCTCATGGCTCTCCTTGCCCCTACTTACCCATCCTGAGCGACATCGCACCCGGTGCCCCGCCCCCGGCCGGCGGCGCCGCACCGGCTGGCGTCCCTGCTCCGCCACCCAATGCAGCCGGCCCGCCTGCAGGCCCGCGCGGCGCACCGCCCACGGGGCCCATGGCCGCGCCGCCAGGCCTTGCTGCCGGTCCGGCCCCGCCTCCGAAGGTGGGCATTGTCAGGGGCATCTTGAGCGTGGCGCTCAAGGTGAAACTGGTAAGGGCGCCCCCAGGCGCTGTGGGGCCGGCGATGGTCGAGCCAGGAAAGCTCCAGCCGCTCCATCCACCCACACTGAGTTGCACCGAGCCGGGCACGAACTCCGGGCACTGGTTGAAGTTCAGCAGCAGCCGCGCCCAGGTCTCGCTCTCCAGGCCGCGCGCCGGATCGGGCAAAACCAGCGTTCCAGACATGGAGCAGGTGGCGCCGCTCATGCTCCACGAGGACAGCCGCAGGTCGCTCCAGATGTACTTGCGGATGGCCAGGATGCGGTCGGCGACGGGCCGGCCGGAATCCGCGACTTGGCGGCAGAAGGCGACCTTGCCCTGAATCGGTCCAATCTGCTCCACCAACCTGGCCAGATCCTGTTCCAGTTGCCTGACCTTGTCCGCCTCGGCCTTCTTTGCGGCCAGGGTATCTTTTCTGTTGCTGACCTTCTTGCTGAGCACGCCGCCGTAGCCCACACAGGCTACCACCACAACGGCCAGCACGAGCGCTCCCCCGATGATGACTGCTCGGATTGCCTTGCGCTCGCGTACCCAAGAGGGCAGCAGGTCTATCTTAAGCAGCATCGCTCGTCCTCTTTACCCAAGCATGTCCCGCATTGCCAGCCCGGTGGCCACGCCCATCATAGGCGCTATGTCCGCCAGGTACTGCGCCTCCATGGCAGGCGACGCCGGTGTGCAACGCTGAAACGGACTCCCCAGCACGGTCTCCACGTTCAGCTCGCGCGACATGAACTGAGCGAGGTTCTCCACCTTCGCCGACCCGCCGCACAGGATTATGCGCTGGACCTCCATACCCTTGCGCGTGCTGAAGTAGTCCAGAGTGCTGCGAATCTCTCGCGCCAGGTCGGTCACCACGGACATGAGCGCCTGGGAAACCATCCGCCGCCGCTCCTCATCGTCCGCCCCCTCCATCACCCCGGCCGGCCCAGCGGGCGCTGCTTCCGCCTGCTCCGAAGGCGCCCCTTCCGCTACATGCGCCTCCGGTTGCAGCCGCCCCGCTCCCCTGGCCTCCATTCCCGGCAGGCCTTCCTCCAGGTCCAGGTCAAGATCCACTGCTCGAGAGGTAATCCCTTCCTCCTCGTCGCGCATGGCCGAGGGACCGGCTGGCTGTGGCATCGCGCGCGGGGGCGACGGTGGCGAGGCCGGGCCCACCGGCTCGTCCAGCAGGAGCGTGCCCCATCTGCGCTTGATGTCCTCTGCCTCTGAGGACTCAACAATGAAACCTTGGCCGATGGCCGTGGTGAAACTGTCCCCGCCCAGGGCCAAGGAACGAACGAAACGCAAGAGGCCGTCATGGACTATCGAGATCTCGGTCAGCGAGGCCCCAATGTTGACCAGGGCCACGGTACCCCTTCCGTAACCATTGCCGGCCGCATTGACCAGGGCCCGCGTCAAAGCCAGGCACTCGATGTCAATGGCCGTCGGCTGTACCCCGGCCTTGCGCAGCGCGCCCAGATGGCCGTTGACCAACTCCTCCTGCGCCACCGCCAGCAGCACCTCTTGCGTCGTCTCGTCTGGGGGAGCATCCGCAGGCTGAATCTTGCAGAAATCGTGGACCGTGCCCTGCGCGGGGAAGGGGATCTGCCGGTCCAGGTCGAGAGTGATCGCCCGCCGCAACTCGTCATCCTTCATCTTCGGCAGTTCGATGACGCGCACCGCCAGCGAGGTCTGCCCGCCCACGGAGATGACCGCCTTGCGCGCCTTGAATCCCGCGCCCTTCAGGAGTTCGCCCAGAGCGGCGCCGACCTGGTCTGGTTCGTAGATGACCCCCTGCGCGATGGTGTCCGCCGGCGTGGGGACCACCGCCACGGCGTCCAGCCTGAAGCCATCCCGCCCCGGGCTCAGTTCGACCGCCTTAAGCGTAACGGAACCTATGTCAATCCCGATCATCAGGCACCACCTAGCCGGCCTGGACCTCGCTCACCGCTAGCCAGTCTATGCACTGTACCCCGTCGCCGTCAACCACCGCTCCGCGATCCCGGGCGCGACCTCCCGCGCCCGGAGAATACTCTCTCCCACCAGAGTTTGCAACTGCCGCCGCCAGCCGCGCCTAGGGTTCGTACATGTCGCCCCAGCCGCCGGCCTTCTCAGCCCAGGTGGGCATGGTACGCGGGGACACCGTAGCCAGATAGAGGTCCCAGTCCGCCTGTGGAGGCAAGGTGACGGCTGCCTGGCCGAGCCCTCGGCTGCTGCTCCAGATGAGCCACCAGCGTTTCAGCCCGTCCCAGTCCTTGAGCGCGGAGTCCCAGTGGCGCTCGGGGAAGGCGGCCAGCGCGGTCTCGTTCACTATGGTCTCGGCCGGCACCAGGGACTCTGCCACGTCCTGGTACCCGTCATTGTAAGTCGTATTATGAGGCACCGTAGTGGGCAGCGGGTAGCCGTTGAAGTCGAAGTCCTCCAGATAGGTGAAGGTGCCAGTGCCCCGGAACGCAGACAGGCTACGCATCCACAGCGTCGGCTGCTCGTCGCCGTGCCGCCGGAGCCAGAACAGACCCAGGCGAGTGCGCGCGGGCGCCTCGAGCGGCGGGGTGCCGTCACGGTGCACCGGTGGAAGTACGTCGCGCACGACTACGGGCGCGTTGTCGTTGAGTGGCGAGTCCGTCAGCCGCAGTGTCCTGGGGCGATAGCACGCCCATACCGGGCGACCCGGGTCCGCCGGGAAGTTCTGGTCGAAGGTAACGGTGCCCAGGGCCGGGTCTACAGTGACCAGCGCGGTCCCCGTGCCGTCCCGCGGGTCGGGTGCCGTCAGAAGCCCCCCGCTGCTGACCGTCCACCCGGGCGCGCCCGGTAAGACGTACGGCGCCCCCGCAACCGCATCGTAGTCGAAGGCGATCTGCGGCACGTTGACGGGATTGCCCGCCTCGTCAAGCGGGCCGCCCGTGATCGTCCAGTCCAGGCCGGAGGCACGGTAAACGGGATAGGCCGTGCCCAGAGTGGCGTCCTGGTAAGTGAACTCCTGGAGGGGCGCGAGCATCTCCTCGCGCCGCGGGAAAGGCACCTGGCCGGTATCGCTCGCGGGTGAGTAACTCGGGTTGAAGAGCACGCCCGGATCGTAGCGGGTGAAGAACAGATCCTCCTGGCCCATCGCCTGTCCGGTCACCCAAGTCGGCGCCGGATACGAGAGGAAGCCCGAGAACAGGACACTGCACACCGCCTGCACGCCGTTGTCCAGCTCAGGAACGCCGTCCCCGGTCGGAAGGCCGTTGTCGTTGGGGTCAGGAGCAATCACCGTGGTATCGACTGCGTCCCACCATTCGTCCGCGAAGACGCAGGGATCCTTCTCGTAATCCAGGGCGCGCGAATACGAACCCATGGGCGTCGCGCGCCCGACCTGATACAGGGGCCCCCCCCTCCACTCCCCCGCCCCGTCGTCGAAAACCAGGTACATCAGGTCGCGCCGTTGGCCCTCCTGTGCGTAGTAGAAGAGCCATTTGTTCGCCGCGCCGTCCACGAACATCCTGGGGGTGCTCTTCGCTTGGCCGGGGTTGCCCTCGGGCAGGACGTACACCGTCGAGAAGTCCGTCCAGCCGGAGGTGTCCGGCTCGTAGACCCACGCCAAGTAACTGAAGAACCCCGCTTGTGCGCCCGGGCTCCAGTCGGCGAGAGTCTGGTCGCTCCACACGGTGTTGATCTGCCAGAGCAGATAGCGGTAGCCCGGCAGGCCCGACACCGACGGGTTGACGTTCTGGTAGGCAACGAGAAACGGCAGGCTCGCATCCGGCACCCCGGTAATCGTGGCCAGCCTGTCGGGCGCGGGCGACACCATGACCGCGGGCGAGGGGCTCAGGAATGGCCGCGTTCCGGGCGGGTCGTCCAGGTCGTCGTGGACGAGCGTACTCAGGTACAGGTCCCACGCCTCCGTGTACATCGCCGAGGTGTTCCGGTTGGTTGAGAAGGCGATGCGGACCACAGGGTCAACCACGGGGTCTCCCGTCCAATCCAGGAATATGGTCGGCGTGGTCTCGCTCGCGTTCGTGTCCACGTTGGCGGGATTCGCGCGGTCCGGCTCGCCGCTGGCCTGGTCGAAAGCGTAGTACGGCACCTTCTCCTCCCGAACCTTGACCTTCAACGTCACCGGGTTCGGCAACGTCGGCTCGCCTGGGTCCAGTTGCGGGGGGGTGACAAGTGGGTTCTGATTCTCGTAAGCGATGGCCTGGCCGTGGTACGTGCCCAAGGGCGTGCCCGGAGGAATCCAGAGCCATACGTTCGCCGGCAACGCCGTGGCGTGATCGCTGGCGTAGAAGGTGCTCGCCACGCCGGCCGGCTCGCCGGGAGGCGCGGGAGGCATGTAGATGCCCGCGGGGTCATACTGCGTGTCATAGGGCGGGACGGGCGGGATGCGAGCAACGGTCCAGGGCAACACCATCAGGTGCGGGATGAACTCCTTGCCGTCGTCGTCGTCCACGTCGTCGCTGTGCAGATCCGAGACCAGCAGGCGGACGTGCCCGCATTCCTGGTTGCTCAGGCTGGCTAGGGGCAGCGGCTTAGGGGCCCCATCAGGCCCCCGCACCGTGGTATAGGACCCCAGCGTGATGTCCAGCGGGTTCCAGCCGCGATGCCCCCAGGCGCCGAAATCCCAGGTGGTGGGCGCGCGGCCTTGCGCGGACGCCAAGGCGGCGCTCCACAGCGTCCCTACGATCAAGACCACAATCCCGCACACGACCTTCACGCCTCTACGGCGCATAGCATCACCCCACTGTGCAGCCGCACCTGGCTGCACCTACTTTCTACCCCGCGCCGGGCGCGGACCCGGCCATTCCGTACAGCCGCACGTCCCAGCCTTCCCGCACGCTCACCGCCAGGATGAACGACCGATAGGCTTCCTCGTAGAGGTAACCGAACGGATCGCCGCTGTTGTTCTCGTCATAGTTTACATTCCAGTAGCCCAGTACCGACGCCGGAGCGCCCGCCAGGTCAACGGCGGTCAGGTCCGCGAGCGGGCCAAGATTCGCCAGGTCGGCGGTGAGCGCGCCCGTGCGAGGGTCGCGGCTGCCGTCGGAGTTCACGAAGACTTTCGCCAGGAACGGGTCGTAGAGGCGCGCCTCTTGCGCCGTGTAGTCACCGGCGACCCCGAGCGAGGGCTGCGGATCAAGGGCCGCCCCCGTCCAACGGTCCAGGGTTGCCGTGGTCGCGTAGTAGGCGGGCTGGAACTCGCTCGGGCTCAGCGGCAGAGCCGCCACGCTCGGCTGGTTGATCGGGGCCTGCAACGTCAGATACCTCACCGTCGCCCAGCCGGTACCGTCCGGGGTGCTCGGCTCCGCCACCAGGCTCAGGCCCTGCCTGGTCAGCTCGGCTCGGAGGTCCGTCGGGCCGCTGGCGTCATTGGGCGATGCCTCCCCAGTGATCGAACCTGCCGGGATCACCGGAAAGTCGGGCTTCGGGTAGTTCGCATAGAAGCGCGCGTCGGCGGGGAAGGAGACAGGGACCAGGTTGAACTCCGGCACCTCCATCGCGACCGCTCCTGGATTCTCCGGCCGAACGCCTCCCACAAGCGGCAGGCGCGACTGGTTCACGATCTTCATGGCGTAGCCACACCAGGGGTCGGGGTCCTGGACGGGATCGTCCCACCACAGCCTCACGCCTCGGCCCGGCAATGCGCCCTCGGTGGCCTGCGGCGCGCCTTGCTTTTCCGGGATGGGCATGGAGAACCAGACACGCGGGACGGCGTTGGCAGGCAGGCTTGGGATCAGCCGGTCGTTACCGTTGAAGGTCGAGGGGGGGCCGCCCGCCGGGTCGTCAAACCTATCCCAACTGGTCTCCCGATCCGCCGTGACCTCCAAGTCTAGCGGGTGGTAGACCGTGACCGTCAGCGGCGTCGGCAGTTCAACTCGCCCCTGCCCCCAAGTCGTAACGACTCCGTCTAGAGCAGGGGGAGGGCTGGTGCCGCCGGAATCAACGTAGTGGAGGCTCTCGGGGAACTTGACACCGACGATTGACCAATCGCCCGGCGTGAAGGGCACGTCGTCTCGAGTAGCAGCGTTCCAGCCCCACTTGAGGTCCCACCCCATCCACGGGCGCACGACGAACGGCACGCAGTTGGTGGCGCCGAGGGAGGCCTTGTTGCTCACTACCAGGATGCAAGTCCACTCATTCGGGTTGCTCGTCGAGACCGCGTTCAGGGACACGATCTGGGCCCAGTCCTTCTCCGCCCCGCCCACGGAAAGGCGGTACTTATCCAGGCGCCCCTCCCACCGGGCCTCGTAGCCGGCGCGAGGGTCAAGGTTGGGCCCGCGCAGATACAGAGATACCGGCTTGCCCACGTTGCCGGCGTCCCACTGGACGAAGTCAGCCAGGGTCAGTGTGAAGTTGATGGTGACCGTGAGTTCCAGTTTGTCGCCCCAATGGCAGTATCCCGCGCTCGGTGCCGCGTACCCGGTCGCCGGCACCACGTCCAACAAGCCGACTATCGAGGTCACCCGGAACGCCGCTGCGTCCTCGTAGGTGAACTCGAGATTGTCGCGCATGCCGGGCGTCCCCTGGGTTTCCACTGATGCGCCCGGGTCCGGCGAGGGGGGGGGCCCCGCGTGCGTCACGTGGCTGTCGGTCACCACGCCCACGTTATGAGGGGTAGAGACCGAACTTGCCGGCACCTGGCACTGGATTGTCGTCGGGGACCACGAGTTGATCGTCGCCTGGGTGCCCGTGTGCGTCGTGAGGCTGTAGTCGAAGAGTACTCCCGTGCCCGCGTTGGTGGGCGCCGTCGCCCCAAAGTCTATGCCGCGGATGGTGAGCACGTCCCCTGCCCGTCCGTAGGTGCGGGACAGGCTATAGATGTGCGGGTGGGAGCCCGCCGGGTCGCCCTGCCCATATCCCATGGCCCCAGTAGCCAGCAGACAAGCCAACCCCACCAGTGCGCAACCCACCGGCCGCAGAGGCAAGCGGCGCGCCCGATTTCGCCTCATCTTCAGTTCACCCTCTCGACGTAGGTGGGCTGCTTCACCCCGAACGTGGTGCTCAACGACGGCGTAGTGGCGTAGGTATAGGGCGCCGGGCAGATGAACATGAGCACGTCCCGCACGTTGAGCACTTGCACCGGAGGCCCTTCGGTCTTGGGATCGGCCGGATCAGCGGGCAGCATTGGCGTGGGCTCGATCTCCAGCAACTCTCCCTTGGTCGCGCTGCCGTTCGCCACAAGGTAACGGCTCTGGCGGACGCGGCTGCCGTCGGGCGCCACGACGTCCTCCGGCATACGCTTTGCCCAGGTCGGCTCAAAGAAGCCGATGAAGAACTGAGCCGGATTGGGATTGCTCTCCGGAGCCGTCGGGTTCGTGTAGCCGCGCGGGAATTCGCCCTTGTTCACATTGGCCGGCGGAGACGGCATGTAGGGCAGGATCTCCTGATAAGCCTCAATGGCTCCCAACGACTGCATGGCGGCGATGTAGTCGTACTGCTGGAAGTACCATTCCTGGCCGTACGGGTAAGGCGCTCCCGCGATCGGCCCCGGCAACGACACCACTGCCGTCTCGTTCCAGGGGCTCGCCGGATCCGAGAACATCACCGGGTAGACCAAGGGGTAGACGCCGGAGAACTCAAGCCAGACCTCTTGCCCAGTCGCTGGGTCCTGTCGGATTCGATACCGGCCGGGCGCGGCCGGGTCATCCTCTATCCAAGGTACAGCCAGCGTGGCCGTTACGGTCAGATAATAGGTGCGGTCGCCATTGGCAGGGTAATCATCCGCCCATTCGACCTCCACACTGTTTACCCGCTGGAAGATGCCGAAGGGGATGCGCGTGCCGGCGGCGTCTCGGTAGAAGTCGGGCACCCGACGATCATAGAGGTAGATCCTGTCAATCGCCCAGGCGATCTCGCCGATAGTGGTGGGCCGGCCCACACGCCCCTCCGCGAACAGGATCGAGGCCGTCGGAATATGCCGCTCTCCCGCAGTCTGCTCTGGGTACTCGACCAGCAGATCGCTGTCAAGATCGGTGTTAGGATCGGCGGGCAGCGGAGCGCTTCTCCGCGTCTCCTTCCAATGAAGGCCGAAGTTGGTGACGGCGGCAACGACGCCGGCAAAGGCGCCCGTCGCGTCAGGCACCGGCGTGATCGAGGCGAAGCGATAGCGGCTTTGCTGGCGTTGGACACCGGTGGCCGCGCCTACGCGCACGGTCTGGTTGGTACTGCTGGCCCACACGATCTCGCGCAGCGGCTGGCCCGCGTGCGTCAGCCACTCACCCGTGGCCTTGTCCATCCGCTCCAGCACGGAGAGCAAGCGATGGTTCCCCGAGTCCGCGACGAACGTCCGGTAGTAGACGTAATCCGCATCCTCCGACTCCCAGCGCGCGGCGTCTGTGGGGCCGACGATTCTCAGCGAAGCGCCCTGAGGTAACCAGGTGCCTTGGCGAGCGGAACCTGCGTACAAGAGTTCGGCCGGGTCCTGGTCCCAACCGTCGTCGTTGGTCGGCGGCACGTCAGCCGCCGCCGACGGGATGTCGTCAACGGCGGTCCCATCCGCCCGGTCGCCCAGCGCCCACTGCACGGTGCCGTCCCGGTCCACCTCGACCACGCGGTCGCTGCCGGTGTCCGAGACCAGGTAGTCGGCGCCCCGGTTCAAGTAGAGCAGGTTGCGTGCCGTGCTCGGCCGGCTCAGCGGCCACCGGTACCAATCGAAGACGCCCGACGGGAGAGGCGGAACCTCGACGGGCTGGAAGGTGGCGTCGTTGCTCCACTCGCCCTTGGCGTCGCCGCGCGCGGTGACGAGGCGCGATTCGTCCGCGGCCACGGTCACCGGAGGCCGCACCGCGATGGTGCTCCAGCCCTCCTTGCCCGTCCACACATTGCACAGGATGGAGGAATCCACCTGCGCCAGCGCGCTCTGCATCTTCCCGGAGTTGGGGAGGGAGCTCGGGAGGGGGGCAGCCCACTGCTCGCTGGCGCCCGCCATCAGATCGCTCACGCTCAGCAGGTCATAGACGGGCAGCGCGCCGCTCGCGTCCCGGAGGTCCGGGTCGGGCATGCCGTGGTCCTCGGCCGAGTACACCGGGAACGGGCCCCCCTGAAGGACCTCGTCCCGTGGGTCGAGTTCGAACGCGAGTATCTTCGGCCGCCGAATGTCGTTCGCCGACCCGATCACTCCGTCGAGGTCGGAGTCCATCTCCTCGTTCGCCAACACCACCGCCTGCCCACCCGACACAATCGGAGAGGACACCACCGCGAGCATCTGCCGTCCGTTCTCAGTGAGGCGCCCGCTGGCGGCGCCACTCGGGTTTGCCCCACCGGACCAGTAGTTAATCGTCAGGTCCCGGCCCAGGACGTAGTACGGCAGGTAGACGATCCCATGGCCATAGTCCACGCTCAGGGGCACGACCTCAGCCCCGGTGTCAGTGTCGGTGACGCGAACCGAGTATGCCGACATCCCCGGCTGATCGATGGCAACGCCCGGAACCGGCAGCCAGCGACCCGAGGGCGCGTCGAAAACCTGGGGCGTAACCGCCGGGTACTGCCAGATGATGGCCGGACCGATCACCGCATCGAGGGGGGACGCTTGCACGCCGCCGCCGTAAGTGTACTGGACGTTCACCTGCCTCCCGGCGTCCCCATAGTCGAAGCCGATAACACCCTGCGTGTAGTCCGACCCGCTGCCGTCGGCCAGAGGTGTCACAGCGGTGCCGGAAATCCTGTCCGTCACCGTCACGGACAGTATGCTCTGATGCGGCAGCGTGACCCTCAGTCGCGGCTGCGCCGCCAGGCCCAGGACGACGCCCACATTGGGGGGATCGGCAGGATCGGGATCGCCCAGAACCGCCGGGGCCGCACTAGCCAGGTTCGCCTGCGGGTAGCCCATGCCGACGACGAAGATGCCCCCGCTCTGATTCTGTAGACGCGAGCCCGGCGGCCCCGGCGAGAACGCCGGGCGCGACAGCCCCTGCCAGCCCGTTGCGGGCGGGCCACCGCCGTAAAGACTCTCCCCGACGACCCACTCGCCGGCGCTAGGATTATCCCCGACGGCTTGGGTCTCGTTCCAGAAGCCCGGGTCGCGGATACCCCAGATGCACCCATCCGTCGTGCTGAAGCAGACGACCCCATCGTCGCTCGCGGTGACGCCGCCCACGATTTCGCCTCGGTACGGATGGTCAGGCGCGCCTGTGATCGGGAGCCCGGGTACGGCGCCGTAGGTCCACTTGGCCGCGCCGTTGGGCAAGTCGTACTCGGCGGTGACCAGGTCCGTGGGGGTGAGGGCGGCATTGAACTTGATCTGGCGCGAGCCGGCCGGAATGGTGTAGGCCACCGTGGGCGCGCCGTTAACTCGCACCACTAGGTTTGTCAGCGCTGCCGCGGCGTCGAAGGCCGGGAAACCGTAAGGAGCGGACAGCCTCCGCAAGGAGGTATACAAGTCCGGGGTGTCAGGCTGGTCCTCTGTCGGGTCTATGTCCAGTTCCTCTTTGGTGTGAAAGACCACCGCGTAAAGCGTGCCGTCCGTGGAGCCGGCGTAGAGCGTCAAGTCCCAGGCGCGCTTCTGGCCAGGCTGACTCGCGCCGTTGATGTCCTCATCCACCACCCGGGCGACCGCCATGGGGCCCACGATACCGTCCACCGTACCGGCAACGGTGCTAGCGTCGAACACGCCCACCGTGCTCCCGTTCGAGAGCCGGATCGCGTAGATCCTGTTGCCGTTGGCGCCGGCGCCCCGCTCCGCCACGAAGGCAAGCCCCAGTTCCTCGCTCACCGCTATCGGGCCTTCGATACTCCCGCCCGAGGGCCCCGAGGGCAAGGGCCAAGTCCAGACGACGGCCGTGGCACTGAGCAGTGCCGGGGTTCCAGCCGTGCGAGCCGCCGCGAGCGCGTAAAGCCTGCCGTTCCCGCAAGGGACAAGCACGACAGAGGTAGTGTCAGATATGCGCGCGACCGCCGGCGTGCCGACGATCGCCGCAGGCGCCTGCCAGCGCCAGATGAGGTCGCGGCTGAGCGGCGCCAGCCAGTCATCCTCCAGAGCCGAGTCTTGCAGGCCATCATTGCTGTCCCCGTCGCCGTCCAGGTCCTCCGTCGGGTTCACGTCGTAGGCCACGACGTACCAGTTGGTCCCGTCATACTGAGCCGTGTACGCTATCCCGCGGTCGGAAACGGGGCTGCTCAGCGCTGAACTGAGGAGTCCTGTCGGGGGCGTTGCAGGTGCCGGGGGGGGCGTCGGGAGCGGCAGCGCCCAGTGCCACTTTCTGCTCAGCAGCGACAACTCGGTCCCAATGCGGGAGGCATGCCCTCCCACCACCGCGTTGTGCTCGCGCCAGGCGCGGCAGAGAGTCACTAGATTGTAGGTCAGCCTAAGGTCAGCCCTTTGCTCGGGAACCACCGGGGGCCAGTACTCGGCTGCGACAGCGCGAGCGTGGTCCGCATCCCAGGGAACCATGTCGTGGAGTTCCTGGGACACGGCGCCGGCGGTCACGACGATCATGCCCGACCCATAGGCGCAGGCGGCCACGTAGGGTGCAGCGTCGCCCAACACGTTGAAGAGAGGCGTGTTGACCAGCAGCACAAGCCGCTGCGCCCGGTAGGCCGCCGTGCCCAGGAGATCGTAATCAACGACCATCTCCGGATAGGTCAGCAGCGGATGGGCCCAGTCCTGAGGCGTCAGAGACGCCCCGCCCCCGGCGAACGACAGCGGAGTGAAGAAGTTCTGCACCGCGGCGTTGCCGCCCACACTGTCTATCCAGAGAACGCCCCCGGCATCCACGAAGGCCTCGAGCAGATCGCGATCCGAGTCGGTGAAGGTGACATTCCCGTTGATCGGCAACAGCACCGCGTCGAACTGCTCTAGTTCCGGCAGGACCTCCGCGCTGAGCTCGACCTCCCAGTAGGGGTCCATGTCTGGCTCTAGCACACGTCCCTCTGGGTAAGCCGGGCCGCCAAGGGAGTCCTTCCTCCACAAGAACCAGCGCACTGCCATCTGCGCGGTCACCCGGCGCGGCGCCAGCGGGTTGTAGAAGGCCCAGGCCCCCGGCCGGACTGCCGCCTGGTCAGCGGCATAGAAGGCGAAGAAGGGCGTCCCGGTCGGCTGCCCGGGTCCCCCCGTGGAATCGGTAATGAGCACCGCCGTGGCTATGTGGCGGGACTCGTCCAGGTGAGTGAAAGCGCCCGCGTAGCCGACGACAGGGGCCATCACCCCCCCGGCAATAAAAGAAAGCAAGATGCAAGCCCTTACTCTCTTCATAGATGCTCCTCGCAATCCGCCGGGCCCCCGAGGGGGGACTAGCGGCGGTAGATCAGCGTCCGACTCGCAGGCAACGCCGGGCAGCGCGCCAGATTCCGCCCCCGCGACGAGCCCCAGGAACCGTCGTAACGGTAGAGGATGCTGCGCCACCGCGGCAGCCTATAGTCCGCACCCCCCGCCGGCGGAGTGCATGTCACCGGGTCCGGTTCGGAACCCGCCACGTACGCCCGATAGTCAATCCAGCGCCGCACCGCCGCCGCCGGCGCGCTGTGCGCCTCCGCGATCGCGCCGTAGAAGGCTATCTGCTGTCCGAAGCGGCGCGTGAGCGCATCCTGCGCCAGCGGGTCGCGCGGCTCGGGGGTCAGCCCCCGCGCGCTCGGATTCTGCAAGTTGCCCGCCACCACGAACCAGGGCCCGCGTTGCGAGTACGCCAAAGCCGCAACGATTTCCAGGGGCGGCGGAGTCACATGCAGTCCTCCCAACCAGTACGGCTTCTGCGAGCCCTCCCCGAGGCGCAGTTCGATGCTCACGGTGGTGGGCCCCGGGGCTACGTAATCCTCGAGAGACCACATGCGGGTCTCGTAGTTCTTGCCCACCGCGTTGGACTCGTTCTCGTTTGCAACGCTCGCCATGGGGTGCGGGAAGAACAGGTACGGGTCCGTGGTACTCGGTGTGCTCGGCTGGAAATCGAACTCCTTGCCGTTCACGAACATCTGCAACTCGGTGCGCTCACCGGGCTCCAGGCTTACGTCGCCGCTATGTGTCAGCGTGACGGTTGGGGGCGTGGTGGAGTCCCACTCCCCTATCGTCGTCGCGTACCAATAGTACTGTCCCGGCATCAGCAACTGGTGGTAGGGATAGGAGCCGTCGCGCGCATCCGACTCCCGCGAGGTGTCCGTCTTCACGGAGTAGGCGTCAGGCAACAACGCCAGCACCTCGTCCTCCACCGGCGGCGCCGAGGTGCCCGGGTTGAGCGCGACCACGTCGCGCGCGATCAAGGCCAGGTGCGTATTGTCGTCACTGTAGGCGCCGGTCTCTTGGCGATCACTGGGCCGCCGAATGGCCCCCTCGATGTAGATCGCGCCGCCCGAAACCACGGTGAGCCCGTAGTGGGCCAGGAGCGGCAGGTCGCCGCGAATGCGCACATCCCCCTCACAGTAGATGACGCCGTTGCGCGGATAATCCAGTTCCACGTACTGGCCCTGAGTGAAGGTAGTGTTGGTAGCGTCTTGCACGTTGCGCCAGGAACCGTCCCAGCCAGGCGAGGTCTCACCACCACCCCCGGCATCGGTCCTGGTCACCAGGATGTCCGGGCGGCCCGGGTCGTCAGGTATCTGGGTGCGGTCCTGACTCGTCAGGTCCACGTTCTTGCTCAGCAGGATGATGCGAACGGCGGGCGGCTGGTACACTTTGCCGGTCGCGTCCCAGGCGCCGTTCTGGCCATCGTCCGCCCGCGCCGTTGACCCGTCGGGGATATCCGGGTCCGGCAGGCCGAGTTGCTCAATAAGGGCCGGGATGTTGTGCTCGTGGTGTAGGTCTGAGAAGTTGTCTATGTAGATGCCCTCGCCATAGCCGTACCAGCCGGTATTGAAGGTGAAGGTGCCCAGCCCTCGCGCCACCGTCAGCCATCGCCCGGAGTT
This sequence comes from uncultured Armatimonadia bacterium, assembly GCA_964528605.1. Classification (GTDB taxonomy): domain Bacteria; phylum Armatimonadota; class Zipacnadia; order CAZGSV01; family CAZGSV01; genus CAZGSV01. The sequence continues at coordinate 8,956 of CAZGSV010000031.1, read as the reverse complement.
CCTGGTCAACTCCAGGTAGCGCCGGCGATTCGTCAGCGGGGCTACACTGAAGGGGTCGGGAGGCCCCACGCGTGCGACCTCTCGCGACGGGTCAACCGAGGCATCCACGGTGACCCGATCGTCACGGTAGAAGACTTCGCCGGTGCTCGGATCGGTCAACGTCTGCCGCACGTAGCGGGAGTTCCAGGCGACATCCCTGCTATCCAATCCCAGATGCGGGTTGTCAAGGTCGAAGTCGGGCGGGCTCAAACTGTAGTCGTACAGGTACATGGTCAGAGCGGTGGCGTAGTTGGGGTCGAAAGTGAACGCCCCGGACGCTTCGACTTTGTCGCGCCGGTAACCGGCCCCGTCTAGGAACGGGTGCAGGAAGAACTTGTTCAGGCCGAAAACGAAGAGGTCGCTCTGCGAGTGCAGCGGCCCATAGAACTCGCTCACGAACGCCGGCTCGGAGAGATCTTTGCCGTTGTCCTCGCGCACGAGCGTCTTAGCGGGATCGGTGGCCGGCGCGTAGTTGTAGGTTCCGTCTCCGTCCCAGTCGAAGTTCGGCGGCACGCCCAACTGGTCCTGCGCCGACGACCGATCCGGGTTGGTGACCAAACGGAGATAGTCTGTTATCAGAATCGGCTTGTAGGCGGTCACCATGGCATAGACCGAGGGCCTCTCCGGCGAGCGGCCGATGGCCGTGATCTTCAAGCACTTGCCCAAGGGGTCGTCCCTCAGCGCCCCAGGGTCGTACTCTACCTTGAGCAGGAACTGGCCCTTGCCCATGAGGGTGTTGGGGCCCGGATACTTGGTGAACCGCACCCCGGTCTTAGGGTCCGGCTGGTCCCATCCGCGCGCCTTCTCGAACGTGTCGTAGTAGTCACCGGGGACCGGGGAAGGAGAGCCGGGCGGACGCCAGTCCGCGCCCAAAGGGCTGTTGGTCAGGTTGTCGTCGGCGAAGCGGATGCCTGCCTGGGCCAACTCGAGCGCGCGCCCGTACTCGCGCGTGCGCCCCGTCTGGCTCAGGTTGTGCGTCAACGCGGCCAGGAAGAGCGCCGCGATGATGAGCAGCACGAACATGACGAGTATCATAACGAGCAGGCCCTGACCGCGACTCCCCCGGTGCTTGCGGCGGTGCCCCTCAGCACGAAGCCCCGAAACGGACAACGTCATGTGGCTAGAGTCGCGCATTGCTCACCGCCACCCGCAGCGACCGCCTAATCTCACCGGGCCGCTCTGCCGCAGGACCGAAGGCCACCAGCGCCAGGCTGACCGTGGCGGTCGCCCAGGTCGAGTAGTCGGCCACCACCGTGTCGTTGACAATCCTCGCCTGCGTCCAGTCATCGTTGAAGGGGGTGAAGTTGTTGCGCCACGCGTATCGGACGCTGACTTCTACCCGCACTTGCCATCCTGCCGCCAGGTCGCCAGCCCCGGGCATTCCGCCGAACGGACCGTCCGCACCAAACCTGATGATCCCAGTGCGCGGGTCGAAAGTGTATTCGTGCTTACCGGGGTTGCCCTGCACCCGCGCGTATAGTCGTATCTCCGGCTCCCCCTGCTCCGCGCCGGTATCGTCTAGGTAGATGCGCGTGGCCCACAACGTCTCGGATTCCTGCACTACCACGAAATGCGGATATTCATTGTCCGGGGCCGGCCCGAAGGGGGGCGCCGGTGGCGTCAGGCCGTCGTGCTGGTGGTAGCCGGCGCGCAACTGGAATGAGTTGTCGCTCTCGCTATAGATGAGATCGTCGTACCACCCCGTGGGGTCAATCCTGCGCGTGGGCGGGGGATTAGGCGCTGGCGTCGGAGGCCGGTCCTCCTCCCAATCCCAAGTGGTCACCTCTCCGGTGTTGGGGTCGTAGTCCTGCACGTACATGGCCAGGGCCTCAACGGTGAAGGAGACCACCCCTCTGCGCGGATCCACCCTGGGTTCGGGCGCGGGATGCTTCTCCACTCCGGTCGCACCGTAGATTCGCACCCTGGGCGTCGCCCACGGGCTCGTGTCCCACACGGCGTAACGCGCCCGATACTCCGAGTAGTCCTCGCTCGGCGTCAGGTTGTCCCCTTCCACCAAAGCGGGCTCAATGCGGAAGCCCGCCACCGGCGGCTGGTAGGCGGGGTCGGTCGCAATGTCCGGCCGTGCCACCAAGTCCCGGCCGTCGAAGAGCCCCAAGGGGAGGGACTTCCCGCGCTCCTTGTTGTCCAGGCCAAAGCGGCTCTCAGCGGTGCCGCCCTTGTACGCGTAAACCGCCATGTCCGCCTTGTAGGTGGGCGTGAGCGGCTCGCTCAAGCGCCTCCACCAATAGGCATACGGAACACTCTGAGGCCCCTTCTCGCCCGTTGCCGGCACCGGGCTGGTGTCCCAGTCGTCGTAGAACCAGGGGAGTTGCCAGTGAACGGAGACGTTGATGGGGTCGCCGTTGCCGTCCACTTGGGGTCCGCGCACCAGGGGCTGGCCAGAGGCCGGCCCCAGTCCGCGCCAGTCTTGATCCATGCCCACGAAACCGGTAGCGACCGTCTCGCCCTCGAACAGCGGGTTGGTCACCTCGCTGCTGCCCTGATACGGAAACCCCTCGGCAGTGTCTAGCCTGGGGTAGAAGGGATTGAAGCGCACCCGGTAAAGGACGCACACGTTCCAGTCGATCGGCCGTCCGTTGACGCTCCTTCGATACGGGTTGCGGTAGCGGCCCAGCAGATACTCCTCCAATCCCGGCGGCGGTGTCGGGGGGGGCTGGTCCCAGATGGGCGCCACGTAGTAACGCGTGATGAAGTCATCGGGCACCAGTGGTTGGATCACGTTCCCATTCCCATCCCGCTTGGGCAGCACCAGGTCAACATGCGAGGGCCCCAGGGCCTCGAGCAGTTCGACAGGATAAGAGGCCTGCAGCAGGTCTGCGGCCTGCCCCCCGAGTTGCGGGTAGACGTACATCGCCTGCGAGAGGTCCCGCTGCAACTCGGCAAGCGCCCGGTTCACGCGGTCCTGCGCCTCGACCTCCGCCTGCGTCGCCCCGGTCAGCGACATGCCCGTCATGAGAGGGATGAGCAGCAGGTTGAAGAGGATCAGCAGGATGCCGATGACGATGAGGACTTCCACCAGGGTGAAGCCGGCATGCACGGCCCCGCGCTTCAGCTCAAGACGACGATGCGCGCTCATGGCTAGCGCACCAGCCCTTCGCGCACCGCCGCGGAGTCCACCTGCGTGGTGGCAAAGACGCGCCCGGCGACCTGGGTTCCTGTCGGCGTGGACAGAAGCACCCAGTTGTCGAGGGGGTCGCGCCAGAACGAACGCACGTACACCGAGACCCCGTGCACTGCACGTACCTCGGTGACGCGTTCCTGCTCGAGCCGCAGTCCGATCTGCCGGCCCAGAATCGGCTGGAGCACGTGCACCTCTCCGTACACCGTATGAGGAATCCCTTGCGCGTCCTCGTAAACGTAGTCCACTGCCACCCCGGCGCCCTTGTACAGGGTGCGCCCAGCCGGCATCAGGAGCCGCGTGCGGTTGCCGGCGTCTGGTGGCAGCACCTGCAGCCACCACTGCTTCGTGAATCCGTCACCGTTGAGGCTCAGGTAGTGCTGGTTCGGGGCTGGCGGCGACAAGGGACACAGCCCGGGCTCGTCGCGCGTGACCTGCGGGTGGAAGATGCAGGAGTAGTCAAACCGAGGCGCCCAGCCCCCGTCCCGGTAGACGGCTCCCGGAGCCAGCCAAGGCGGTGGGTCCCCAGGGTCCGCAGGGCCCGCGATGGCATACCGCGCCGCCGAGAGGACCGGCTGAAGCGCCCAGCCTCTGTCCGCGCGGTAGAGCATGCGAACCCGAGTGCCCGCCGCAAAGTCGTCCACCGAGCGCGCAACCTCACCGCTGGACAGGTTGATCACCGCAGTGGTGTCCTGCACGTCCTCGTTGTTCTGTTCGTCGCCCAACGGCTCAGGCGAGATGACCCCGGTGGGCAAGGCGGCCAGGAAGTCGCCAGCAGCCTCCGGGCGCGGCAGCGTGCCCTCATGGTGCAGGATGTCGGGAATCTCGTAGTAGAGAATATCGTCGTACAGGGCCAGGCGCTGGTTCTTGCCGCGCCTGGTGTAATCCACCCGCAGCAGGTCCCCCGGGTACGCCATGGCTACCTGGTTTGGGGTGTCCTGCGCACCGCGAAAGCGGTAGAGCAGCACGCCGGCGCCGGTGGTGCGGCCCGCACCGAACGGCGGGTCCGGATACGCGACCAAGTCCCAGGTGTCATCCGTCGGGTCGGCCGTGTCCTGGGCGTTGTAGCAAACCCGGTCCCAGTTCTCCACGATCCGGTATATGGTGATGCTGCCCCGGATCACGTTCGGGGCTGGCCCGTAGTCGCCCGTGGCACCCAAGGGCAGCGAGAGCCTCCCGGGCGGATCAATGTCCTCATTGTCCGCGAGGTCGTAGAGCTCGCCCACGACATCGTGGACCACCTCGTCGTCCACGTACGAGTAGGAAATGCTGAATCTCCGAGTGTCCTTACCCCAGGGGTGCTGGTAGCGGTCAAAGTAGATGCGCGCCTCGTTAGGCGCGTAGTCCACCATGCAGGCCCAGGAATCCTCCCTGAGCACAGTGTCATCAACCTGCGCCGCCACCTGATCCTCCGGTGCCGCCGGCCATCCCTCGGCGTCGCGTTCGTACTGCCGGTACGGCTTGGCGAAGCAGAGAGCCTCCGACCCCGCCACCACCGGCGCGTAAGAGACCACGTAGATGCCATAGTTAAGGTCGCCCGCGGGCGCGTTGCGCGCGACGAACGGTTCCCCGATAACGTCCTTCACAAAGCGCAGATAGTCGCTGTTGATCCGAGTATGGTCGGGCGTGATGTTCCACTTGCACTCGGCCAGCCGCTGGAACGGAGCCGGCAGGGGATCCAGCGGCTCATAGATCGGGTCTCCATCGTCGTCGTAGGAGTACATCCTGGTGACGATGGCCTCGGGGTACTGATACATCAGGGTGCTGCGGCGCTCTTCCGCCTCCGCGAATTGCGCCGCGGCGGCTCTGATCTTCATGGCGCGCCCGGTTTTCATGCCGGGAGCGAAGATGGCCATGATGCCGTATACGCCGATGATAAGAACGGCGGTGGCCACCAGAACCTCGATCAGGGTCTGACCTGCCCGGCCCGGCGCCTTCCTTCTACCGTCGCTTGTCATTCTCGCTGCCCTATCGTTTCCCGAGGCTCTTCGGCTGGTACTCAAAGGGATAACCTATGCCGTCCGGCTGCTTCCAATCCGACGACTGAATGCTGCCGTAACTCCCATCCAAATGCAGCACCAACTCGAGGCCCTCGGGCTTGCGGCCGTGGTGGTGCCGGCACCGCGTTACAATGGTGCTCGGCGGCGGCGTATGATCCCTATTCGCGCGCCACTCGTCGGCCTCCACGTCATAGTACTCATTACCCAACTTGGGGAAGAAGTCCCACTTTGGCGTTGCCTGAACCCCTTCGGGCCACGGGCCCGCCGTGTCCCACTCGGGCACCGGATTGCGGTAGTAGGGGTCGCTGGGCGGCACGGTTATGTTCTTCGGGGTATTGTCCCACTTGAGAGGAGCCGTGTAAGGCAGGCCTTCCGGGTCATAGCCCCAGTAGTTGTAGTACTCGCTGTAGGTGCAGTAATAGTCGGCCACTTGCGCGGCCATTACCCGGTCGTCCGGGCACTGAAACCCGTACATGCCCGTCGCCCGGCGCAACTGCTGGTAACCTGGCGTTAGCAACGTGGCCACCGCCCCGTAATCGGGGCGGTACTCGGGGTCACTCGCGTCATGAATACCCGGGTGGCCGGGCCGGTAACCCGGCGGAAAGCCCTGCTCGTCGTCGTAATACTGCTTGAGCGCGGTGTAGACCTGTTGCAGGTTGGTGGAGCAGGTGAGGCGGCGCTGCTGCTCGCGCGCGAGGATGTAGGTGGGCACCGTTATCGCCATCAGCACCACGGCAATGGCAATGACGATGACCAACTCTATCAGCGTGAACCCTTGGTCGAGCCTGGGATCTGGGCACTTAGCGCGGCAGGCTGGGGACCGTGGGCAACGGCCCCCACTGGCGCCCTCATGGCTCACGACGCCCATTCGGCTCGAGAGTCACCTCCCGCCGTCCGCGCATGGGCCCTCCCCCCCCCAAAAAGAGCAGGGCCTGCTGGCCGGCCTCCTTGCTCCTATCTTACCCACAAGTTTGCCCATAAATGCAAGTCTGTGGTAGATTTTGGCGCACAGACGGCGCTTGGACGTGGCCAAGACGCCCCCAGGAGTGTGCATACCCTCGCTCATGGCTCAGGACTTGACTCGACCCGCTGTAAGACGACTGCAACCCTATATCCCGGGCAGGCCCGCCGAGGAGGTCGCCCGGGAGTTCGGGCTATCCGAGGTTATCAAGCTGGCCTCCAATGAGAACCCGCTGGGGCCCTCCCCCCTGGCCGTTGAGGCCATCCGCCAGGCTGCGCCCCAGATCCGCCTCTACCCGGACAACTCCTGCCGGGAACTGGTGGCCGAGTTGGCCCCGCGCCTCGGCCTGCCCGAGGACAGTATCATCATTGGGCGCGGCTCCGACGAGGTCATACACATGGCCGGCTGCGCCTTCCTCGACCCGGCTGAGGAAGCCATCATGGGTGACCCCTACTTCATCATCTACGAGTTGACCACGCTCTTGATGGGCGGGCGCTGCGTCAAGGTGCCGCTCAAGGACTACCGCTTCGACGTGGAGGCCGCTCTGCAGCGCCTCACGCCCGCGACCAAACTCATCTTCATCTCCTCGCCCAACAATCCCACCGGGACCATTCTGACCCGTGACGAACTTGCCCTGCTGATGGGGAGGCTGCCCTCCGGCACGCTCCTGGTCCTCGACGAGGCCTACCGCGAGTATGTGACCTCGCCCGAGTATCCCGACTCGCTGGAGTACGTGCGTCGGGGCAAGAACATCCTGGTGCTCCGCACCTTCTCCAAGATCTACGCGCTCGCCGGCCTGCGCATCGGTTACGGAATGGCGCGCCCAGGCCTCATCGCCGCGCTGCACCAAGTGCGCGAGCCCTTCAATGTGAGCAGCCTGGCCCTGGCGGCAGCCGTCGCTTCGCTTCGCGACTCCGAGCAGGTCGAGCGCGGCCGGCGCGTCAACGACGAAGGTCGTGGGTACCTGGGGGGTGAGTTCAACCGGCTTGGTCTCCGTTTCGCGCCCACGCAGTCGAACTTCGTCTTCGTGGACTTGGGAGTGGAGGCAGCGGCCGCGTTTCAGGCTCTCATGCGCCGAGGGGTGATCGTGCGCCACGACCCCCTCTTCGGCACCCCGACGCACGTGCGCGTAACCATCGGCACCATGCAGCAGAACCGCCGCTTCATTGCTGCCCTCGAGGAAGTGCTCGCCGAGTTGCGGGCCTAGCCGCGCCATGTTAGTCGAGAGGGCCTGCATCATCGGAGTCGGGCTGCTGGGAGGTTCTCTCGGTCTCGCGCTAAGCAAGCGAGGCGTTGCCGGTAGAGTGGTAGGCGCCTCGCGCACGCCTGCGACGCTCGAGAAGGCGATGGCGCTGGGCGCCCTGGACGAGGCGCATCAGGACCGGGCAGCCGCCGTTAGGGGCTCGGACCTGGTCGTGGTCTGCACTCCTGTCAGCCTGGTGGCGCAGGTGGCGGCCGAGGTCGCGCCTCTCCTTTCCGGGGGGGCGCTGCTCACCGATGTCGGCAGCACCAAGCGCCGGATCGTTGAGGCAGTAGAGGCCATTCAAGGCGATTTCCACTTTGTGGGTGGCCATCCCCTCGCCGGCTCCGAGAAGACCGGCGTCGCGCACGCACGCGAAGACCTTTTCGTGGACCGCCCCTATTTCATAACTCCCACTCCGCAGTCGGACCGCGACGCCGTGGAGCGTCTGCGGGCAATCGCGGAGGCGATCGGCGGGCGTCCCGTAGTGATGACGCCGCAGCAGCATGACTGCTGCCTCGGGGTGACCAGTCACTTTCCCCATCTGCTCGCCTGTCTCAACGTAGCCATCGCCCGCCAACAGGGGATGTGCCGCGAACGCCTGTCGCAGGCTATCGGTCAAGGCTTCCTCGACGTCACGCGGGTGGCAGCGGGAAGCGGGGAGGTCTGGGCCGACGTGCTGCTCACCAACGCCGACAACCTCTCGGCCCTGCTCGACCGGCTGACGCAGGCGCTCCAGGGCGTCCGCCGCTGGCTCGACGAGGGCGCCCGAGAGGAGTTGCTCCACTGGCTGGACGAAGTGTCGGAGTTCCGCCGCTCCCTAGGAGAGAAGACCGTTGAGTAGCCTGGTCGTGCGCCCTGGCGGCCCTTTCAATGCCGCGATCCGTGTTCCGGGCGACAAGTCCATCTCTCACCGGGCCCTGGTCATGTCCGCCATAGCCGACGGCAAGTGCGAGATTCAGGGCCTGCTCGAGGGCGAAGACTGCCTCAACACTGCGCGCTGCCTGCGGGCACTGGGAGTCCACTGCGACCGGCTAGCGGAGGGCCATTGGATCGTTCACGGCAACGGACTCGGCGGTCTCCGGCGCAGTTCGCAGCCGCTCGATGTCGGGAACGCAGGCACTGCCCTCTCTCTGCTCACTGGGCTCCTGGCCGCTCATCCCTTTGAGTCCGTTGTCACTGGTGACGAATCCATTCGGCGCCGCCCGCAGCAGCGTCTTGCGGAGCCGTTGGGCCTCATGGGCGCTAGCGTGAGCGGTATTGGGGAACGGTGCTTGCCGCCCCTGACCATCCGCGGGGCCCGCTTGTCCCCCATCGGTTACCAATGTCCCCAGCCCAGCGCCCAGGTGAAGTCCGCCGTCATACTCGCGGCCCTGCACACAGAGGGGACCACCGTTTTCGCGGAGCCGGCCCACACCCGCGACCACACCGAGCGGATGCTCCGCCTCTTCGGCGTCTCTGTGGAGGTGAGCGGGTTGCAGGTCGCGGTGCGCGGCCCAGCGCCACTCAAGGCCACCTCCTTGACCGTTCCCGGCGACCTCTCCTCCGCCGCTTTCCTCCTGGTCGCGGCAGCCATC
>CAZGSV010000030.1:0-28700 GCA_964528605.1 uncultured Armatimonadia bacterium | reverse complement strand
TGTAGGAGCCCCGCCGCTGGCGGGGCGAAACGACGCCGCGATGTACCGCCCGGTCTCGTGTCGTGCCTTAGGCAGACCCCGCCGCCTCTCTCCGCCCCCCACCGCCAGATACACCGGTGCCCCATTTTGCGGCCGCTGTGGCATAATATGTGCTACCGCAAACGGGGGTAACCCGAGGGAGGTACCGGCATGCCGGAAATATCACTCACCGACTTCGTTGATTTCGTTATCTCTCAGGGAACGCCGCGTATCACCAAGGTCAGAGTCCTCAAGGAGAGGGGCAAGTACGCCCCGCGCTTCGACTTCTGGAGGCCGCTACGAGAGGCCATTGAGGAGTTCCACAAGACAGGCAAGAGCGTCCAGTGGCTGGAGCAACTCGCAAGCGCGCAGTCCGACGCCAAGAAGCAAGCGAGGTACCCGGGGGCCGTCCAAGGCTACAAGCGATTCCTTCGTAACAAGTCGCCGGCGTGGTTCGACCCGCCTTTTGCGCGCTGGCAGCATGCTGGCCTCGCTGTTCGAGTCAACCCCGAACTGGGCTTGACCATCGCCGACACGCCTTACGTCTTGAAGCTTTACTTCAAGGCAGAGCCCCTGTCTAAGAGGCGGGTCGACGTGATCACGCACCTGCTGGAAGTAGCCCTTAGGAGGAAAGCACCAAAGGGCGCCGCCATGGGGATTGTCGATGTCGAACGCGGGAGGTTGATCCTGCAGACCACACCCGTCTCCGGCTTGAACGCGCTGCTCGCCGGTGAGGCCGCGGCGTTTGCGACCATGTGGGACGAGGTATGACGCAACGCGGGACTGCCTGGCGGACGGGTAGGTGCGAGCCTGCCGGCCTAGCCCCCCCACGAGCCCCCAGCGCCTCGTGCGCCGCCCAACCCCGGCCCCCTTCACCACCGGGCGCTCGGCTGTCTAGATCCGCTCCGCCTAGCGTGCCAAGCATGTCTGGGCGCCCCCTCAGCGCACCCCCTAACACCATGCGACCCCACCTTGTCCTGCCCGCCGCCGGCCCGCTACAATCCTCCGGCGTGAAGAAAGGACTAAGGCGGCTCCGCGAGGCTCACGGAGGCACCCGGTTCCGGCACCCCGGGGGCAGACTCCGAGAGCTCGGTGCCGAATCGCTGAGCGAGGAAGAACTCCTCGCCGTCCTGATCGGGACGGGTACCCCAGGCCGCTCTGCGCAGCTGATCGCTCGTGACGTAGTGGCACGCTTCGGAGGGCTCCGGCAGCTTGCCGGTCAGCCGCTGGAGCGACTTTTGGCTGTCAAGGGTCTGGGCGACGTGAAGATACTGCGGATCGCCGCCGCCCTAGAGATCGCGCGCCGCGTGGCCGCTGAGACGAGCCGTGGCTAGGAAAAGCAAGCTCCGTGAGAAGCCTCGCCGCGTGCCCGACGTGTTCGACGCTCGCAAACGGAGGGCCATCGACACCTACTGCCGCGAGGCCGCAAAGGATCAGGGCGAGCAGGCCAAAGCGCAACGCTTTCTGCTCCTACTTCACGATCTGTTTGCAGAGGTCGCCCCCCGTTTCGTCGAGGACTACCTGGCAGGCGTGGAGAAGTATGTCCGCATCAAGCGCAAAGACCTGGTCGTCCGGGGCCGCGTGGACGCTTTCTACGGCGACCTGGTCATAGAGTTCGAGCGCGACCTCAGACGGACTACGGAGGACGCCTGGGAGCAACTGGCGCGGTACGTCGCATGCTTCTGGTCCGAAGAGGCCCACAGCCGCAGGGATTACCTCTGCGTCGCCACGGACGCCATCCACTGGGAGGTGGCTGCCGCCACCACCAGCGTCCCTCCCGGCACCTCCGTGGATCCCCAGGATGTCCGATTCGGGCCGCGGAGTTCCCTGTCTTTCGCTGCGATGGACCCCAGCGACGTGTACTTCTGGCTCGACCGGCTGTTCTTGCGGCAGCGTCCCGTCGAGCCCACCACCCAGCGCTTCGTGGAGGACTTCGGGGCAGCCAGCCCTGCCTTTACCCTCTGCGCCAACGTCCTTTCGCGGGCCTGGCAGCAGGTGGCCGAACGAAGCGATTTCCGGGTGTTGTACGACAACTGGGACAAGTACCTGCGCATCGCGTACGGGTCCTCGATCGCCAGCGAGGAGCTGTTCATACGGCACACCTATCTGGCCACGCTGGCGAAACTCCTGGCTTGGGCCCGGATGACGGGGCAGGCTGCGCCGGTGGCATCCGCCGACATCGCAGAAGTCCTGAAAGGGAGTTTCTTCGCCAACCGTGGCCTCCTGAACTTCTTGGAAGAGGACTTCTTCTCCTGGGTCGCGCGCTCCCCGGCGGACGGTCCCGCCCTGGAACTGGCGCGCAAACTCGCCAACCACCTGACTTCTTACAACCTGTCCGAGATCTCCGAAGACCTCCTGAAGGAACTGTACCAAGAACTCGTCGACCCCGAAACGCGCCACGACCTAGGAGAGTACTACACGCCGGATTGGCTCGCCGCCCTGATGGTTTGCAGGCTTCTCGAGCCAGATTCGCGCGCACGGGTTCTGGACCCCGCGTGCGGCTCGGGCACGTTTCTGTACCAGGCCATCCGTTACAAGCGTCAAGCCCTCGGAGACAGCCAGGCCACTCTCACCCACATACGCGATTCCGTTCAGGGCGTGGATGTTCACCCCCTGGCAGTGATCGTAGCCAAGACGAACTACCTCCTTGCGCTCGGACCCCTATTGCGGCAGCGGCGTCGCTTCTCCATCCCAGTATACCTCGCAAACAGCGTGCGTCCGCCCACCGAGGAACGAGAGCCCCGCGTCTCCCCAGCCCCCGCCTACTGGTACCCGCTGGATGGCAAGGAGGCGCCGTTCCCGCGACAGTTGGCCTCAGACGCTGCCCGAGCCGACGCCGCCATAGAACTGGTCCGCGAGTTCGTCTCGGACCCCGGCACAGGGCAACCTCTGGATCCCGAAGCGTTCTCGAACCTGTTCCGCAGGCGCCTGCCTCACGCAACGCCAAGCGCGGAAGTCCTAGGCACATTGTTCATGCTCGCACAGGTGATGAAGGAGTTGGTGGACGAGGGCCGCGACACCATCTGGGCCTACGTGCTCAAGAACGTGTTCAAGCCCCTATTGCTGCGCCAGGCGTTCGACGTTGTCGTGGGCAATCCGCCCTGGCTCTCCTACCGCTTCGTGGGCGAACTCGACTACCAGGCTTTCGTCAAGAGGCTAGTCACCGACACGTACCACCTCCTCTCTGGGAAGCCCTCCCTCATTACGCACATGGAGTTGGGTACGCTCTTCTTCCTCCAGTGCGCCTCCCTCTATCTGAAGACCGGCGGAGTCATCGCTTTTGTCCTGCCCAGAAGCGTCTTCACAAGTGATCAGCACGACGCGTTTCGCCGCTCTGCCTATTCCGCTCCGCTGGGTTTCACCGAGGCCTGGGACCTTGACCAGGTCAAGCCCCTCTTCAAGGTTCCCGCCTGCGTCTTCTTCGCCCGTGCCGGCGGCCCAAAGAAATATCCCATCCCCTACGTTCGGTTCGCCGGCCGCTTGCCCAGCAAGAACGTGTCGGTGGAGACCGCACAGCAAGCGCTAGCCGTCACGAAGGGCCTGGCCAAAGTACACCGCGTCGGCACCCGCACCTTCCTGGCCCCACCAACCGAGCTCCCGCCTCCAGGGCCCCCGAGCACATACGGCAAGCGGTTCGCGGAGGGAGCAACCATTGTTCCGCGTCCCTTCTGGTTCGTTGAGGTGAAAGCCGACCGCGGTCTTGGGTTCGACCCTTCTGCTCCACTGGTGGGCACCACCGCCACGCCCCAGCCTTCGAAGCCCCCTTGGACCAATCTCGTGTTCCAGGGCGCGGTCGAGGCCGAGTTCCTGTACGCCACCTTGCTGTCGACCGATCTGGTGCCCTTCGGCCACCTGCCCGTTCGAATGGTCGTGCTTCCAATCCGGCCGACGCAGATGGGGTACTTCCTGGTGGAAGCATCACGCGCCCGCCAGGCCGGATGGCTAGGCCTCGCGGCCTGGCTCGCCCGCTGCGAGCAAGAATGGCAGACGGGGAGGGGTCCTAAGTCCGGGCGCACTGACATCTATGGCTGGCTGGACTATCGCAGAAAACTGAGCCGACAGCATCCTCGACGCTGGGTGGTCCTCTACGGCACCTCGGGCACAAACCTCTGCGGCTGCGTTGTGGACACGAAAGACCCCAGCGCCGACGCCACTGGGCGCCCCCTCAGGCTTGCCGGTTTCGCGGCTGAGTCCACTACGTACCACCACTCCACTCCCACCCAGGCGGAGGCCCACTTCCTTGCGGCGATCCTCAACTCGCCCCTGCTCGATCAGCTGGTCAAGCCGCTCCAGAGCCGTGGGCTCTGGGGCGAGAGACACCTCCACAAGAAGCTCTGGGAGTTCCCTGTTCCACTCTTCGACCCAGACGACGACACTCACACGGCACTGGCCGCCCTCGCGGCGCAAGCCGCGACCAAGGTGGGCAAGTGGCTCGCCCACGGCGCGGAGCCGACTCACAGCCTCGCACACCTCCGCGGCACCGCGCGCTCCCTTGTGGCCGAGGAACTGCACACCATCGACGACCACGTCCGCCGCCTCCTCCGCCTGACATAGGCCCCTCCCCCCCGCCTGCCCTGAGCCTCTCGAAGGGCCCCCAGAATGCCCCACTTTCCCGCAACTTCTTTGCCCCCCGATTGTCTATAGTCGTGTCAGAAGCCTACACGGTTGCCCCCCGTAGGGACCCCGCCAACGGCGGGGCCACTCCCGAATCCCCTCCGCCATCCGTCATCCCTTCGGCAGACCCCGTCAACGCCGGGGCTCCTACAAGACAAAGGGCGACCCGACGGGTCGCCCCCACCGCAGGCCCCGACTGCGTCGGGGCCCGTACGGCGCCTGGCTGCTAGTGCGCGGGGCCGCCGGCCGCTCCCTTTTGACCCCACCACACCCCGCACCCTATAGTGCCCGCGGCTGTCCCCCGGAGGCAACGCGCTCATGCTCCGATTGGTCCCGCGCGAAGAGCGCTTCTTTGATCTACTGGAACAGGCGGCTGACCTGATCGCCCAGGGCGCGCAGGCCCTGCTGGAGATGTTTCAGGAGTTCGACCGCCGCGGGCAGGTCGCGGAACAGATCTTCCTCTTGGAGAAGGCGTCCGACCGCCTCACCGACGCCGTGGTGCACAAGGCCAATGAGACCTTCGTCACCCCGCTCGATCGCGAAGACCTCCAGCGGCTGGCGCGCACCATGGACCGCGTCATCAACTACGTCAACTCGGCGGCCAATCGCGTGCAGGTTATGGGGCTGGAGGCAGCCACCCCAGACCTGATCGAGCAGGCGCGCACCCTGGCGCAGGCCACGGCGGCCATGCGCGAGGCGGTCTTCTGCCTGCGCAAGCACCCGCGCAACGCCCTCGAACACTGCCACCAGGTGAACGACATCGAGACCGAGAGCGACCGCATCTTCCGACAGGCGCTGCGCGGCCTATTCGCCGAATGCCCCAGCGACGTCGGCGAGTTGTGGCAGCGCCTGAAACTCAAAGAGATTCACGAGCGCCTCGAGGAAGCGGTGGACCGCTGCGAGGACGCCGCGGACACGCTCGAGGGCGCGGTCGTCAAGAACGCCTAGGGCGCCTTCGCAGCCGCGCGGCCGAGACGAGAACCTGCGCAGGGGCTAGTCTATCCGGCGCGGCCGGGCCGCGCGCGTTCCCCCGAACGCGCCCAGCACGGTGAGCCCGGCTGCCATCGCCCAGATCCACCTTACCTTCATGCCAATGCGCGCGGCGCGGTTGAAGTGGACGAGGAAGTCGCCGTGCATCAGATCGCGCCAAGCCTCGACGTTCCGGTACATGTAGCGCGAGAGCAGCAGCAGCAGCCAAGCCAGCAGCACCGTGAGCGCCACGCTGATGAAGCCATAGAAGACCTTCTCCCCATGGCGCGCGGAGGCATAGGCGACGAAGCCCAGGAGCACGGCGCTCAGCCCGGCGTAGGCCAACCCGAGGGCGCGGAAGTGGTGATAGACCGCGGCGAAGTAGGAGAAGGCAAGGATCGCCACCGCTTGCAGTAAGAGCCAGCTGACCGGGTAGGCAACGACTACGTCTATTCTGAACTTCCCGCCGAGGTCGTCGCGCAGTGCCATACGGGCCTCCCTTGGTGAACACGGGTAGCAGCGTCTGCTAGATTATCGGCTGCGAGCGCAACAGGCAACAGGGGGCGGCGGGCTCGGCCCGGGAGGGCGGCCGCCGGATGCAGGCGGGGCGGCGCAACGGCAATCGTTTCATGATGAGCACGGCGTCGCCCGTCACCCCCAATACGCCGGTGCGCCGAGCGCGCGAGCGCTGCGCACTCGCGCGCCGGTTGGGCGCGGCCTGAGGGGCCGACAGAACGGGCGCGGCGACGCGGGCTGGCATCGCGCTGACTCAATGACCGCGGCTTAGGCGCCCATCGGGGCGCGACCGACCGCCTCTTTGCCGCTTGCCAGCGTTGCACTATACTGTCGTCAGTCGGCCCTGGGGCGCGGTAGCGGAAACTTTTGTTCGGGAGCGTTGTCCATAATTTTGGCGACTAGCGGTGCCCACGCATGAACGGTGCCGAAGGAGCCCAGGGGCCGCGCGAGCGGTTTGAAGGCATTGTACAGGACTATCACGCCAAGATCTTCAACTTCCTCTGCTACATGCTGGGCGACCGCGAGGAGGCTGCCGACCTGACCCAGGACGTCTTCGTGCGGGCCTACGCTGCTTTCTCCTCGTTCCGCGGCGAGGCGCAGGTCTACACCTGGCTGTCGCGCATAGCCCGCAATCTGGCCATCAACCGCGCCAAGCGGCTTCAGCGCGAGCGGCGCGCCCAGTGGTTCTCCCTGCAAGCCCAGGAGCAGGAGCCCGAGGTCGTCACCGCCGACAACCAACCGCCTCCGGGAGAGGCGCTCGAGAGCCAAGAAGTGCAGAAAACGGTGGGCCTGGCGCTTAACGCCCTGCCCTCGGACCTCAAGGAGGTTATCGTCCTGAGAGACATACAAGGCTTCTCCTACGAGGAGATGTGCCAGATCATGGGCTGCTCGCTGCAGGCGCTCAAGAGCCGGCTGTTCCGCGCCCGCGCGGCCCTGCGGCAGCGGCTGGAGCCCATGCTGGAAGGGGGTGAGGGTCGTGGGTAGGACCGCCTTCGCGCGCCGCTGTTTGCCTGTGGTTGTAGGCGTGCTGCTGCTGGCCTGCGCCCAAGGCTGGCCCCAAGGCGACATCGTCAAAGAGATCGTGGTGCGCGGCAACGTGAACATTGAGTCCAGCAGGATTCTCGCCGCGGTCACCAATACCAAAGTGGGCGACCCCTACGCCGAGGAGGCGCTGCAGAAGGACGTCAATAACGTGCAGGACATGGGCTTCTTCGAGCCCGGCGTGGTGTACGGCATCCCGGAGCCGGTGGAAGCGGGCGTGCGCATCGTCATCGAGGTCACCGAGTATCCCAGGATCAAGTCGGTGGAGTTCGTGGGCAACACCGTGGTCAGCACTCAGGAACTCACCGGCGAGCAGGGGGTCATCCTGCGGCCCGGCGACGTCTTCAACGTGTTCACCCTGCGCCGTGGGCTGGAGAACATCTACGCGCTCTACGTGGAGAAGGGATATCGGGTCGCCATCGGCGATGTAGAGGCGCCGGTGGAGGCGCAGCAGTGGAACGGCGTGCTGCGCATTCACCTGCAAGAGGTCAGGGTGGAATCCATCGAACCCGTGGGTCTCACTAAGACCAAGCACTCGGTGGTGCTGCGCGAGATCCACACCACGCCAGGCGATCTCTACAATGTTGACACCTTGCGCGAGGACCAGCGTCGCCTGCTCAACAAGGGCTTCTTCGACGAACAGGACGGAGTCATCATCGCGCCTAAGCCGGGCAGCGATGTCGCGCGCGTGGTGGTCGTCTACGAGTTCAAGGAGAAGCAGACCGGCCTGTTCAACGTCGGCGTGGGCTACAGCAGCCGGGACAAGTTGGTCGGCTATACCGAAGTCTCGGAACTGAACCTGCGGGGCCTCGGCCAGCAGGCCAACGTGAAGTGGGAGTTCGGCGGCATCAACAGTTACGAGCTGGGCTTCAGCGAGCCCTGGATCAACGATCGCCACTGGGGCCTGACGGTGAATGCCTTCAACAAGTTGCTCAACCGGTTCATCGCCTCCGAGTTCGCGGCGGCGGGGCTGAGCAGCACGCGCAACGAGAAACGCGTTGGTGGCAACGTCACCCTGTCCGTGCCCCTCAACAAGCAGGAGACTACCTGGGTCTGGACCACACTGCGACACGAGAACGTTTCAGGCCGCTTCGAGGAGAGCGGCCTGAGCATTATCGAACCGTTCTACAACCAGGGCCGCGTTTCCTCGGTTGCCACTAAGGGCGTCTACGACAGCCGCGACTACTACAACTACCCCACCCAGGGATGGCGCAACAGCCTCACCCTAGAGGTCGCGGGGCGCGCGCTGGGCGGCGAGCGCAGTTTCGAGAAGTACAGCCTCGACGTGCGCAAGTACGTGGAGGTGGGGCGCGGCCAAGTGGCGGCGGGCAGAATGATGTTCGGCGTCGCCTCCGGCGACGTGCCGCTCTTCGAGACCTTTGTGGTCGGCGGCGCGGAGACCCTGCGCGGCTATGCCGAGGACCGCTTCTGGGGCAAGAGGATGTTCCTGCTCAACCTGGAATACCGGGCGCCCTTGGACTCTCCCAAGCGGCGCAACCTCATCGGCGTCGTCTTTGTGGACTGGGGCGACGCCTGGGGCGGAGTGTGGAGCACGCCTGACCACTCCATACTCTATCCCGCCGAGCACCAGAAGTTCTCGGGGCGCCTGGGCTACGGGATCGGGCTGCGAGTGGTCACGCCGGTGGGCCCCATAAGAATGGACCTGGGTTTCAGCAGCGAAGGTCAGGAGCCGCACATCAGCATCGGGCAGATGTTCTAGGGGCCAGTCTCCCCAACACACAAGGAGGAGCGAGAATGAAGCGAGCCATCACCACCGCCGGGGCCGTGCTGCTCTTATGCGCAGCGCTGACCGGTGGCGCGTACGCGCAGGGCTTGCCGGTGGGCGTGGTTTCCATTGCCGAAGCGCTGGCCAAGTCCGCCTACGTGAACCAGGGCAAGCAGGATCTCGCCAAACTGGTCGAGCAGAAGAACGCCGACCTGGACGCCCAGCGCCAGGCCGTCTTCGTCACCTCCCTGTTCTCTCAGGCGGAACTGGAAGAGGCGCAATCTCTGGCGGCCAAGGCCAACCTAACCGATCAGGAGAAGGCCCGGCAGCAGGAGTTGACCAAACTCAGCAGCGCGCGCCTCGCCGAGTGGCAGACGCTGCAACAGAAGACTTCTGCGCAACTGACGCCTGAGCAGACGCAGCGGCTGGCCGAACTCGACGGCTATAACCGCGCGGCCAAACAGCGGGAGCAGAAAATCAACGAGGTGCAGCAGCAGATGCAGCAGGACGTGGACAAGGCCGTGCAGACCGCGCAGGACAACTGGCAGAAGAGGCTGCAGGAGGCCCTCCAGCAAGTGGCGAAGCAGGCCAGCCTGCTGCTGCTGCTCGAGGCCGACTCCTTGCCCTATTTCGACCCGGCGCTGGTCATAACCGACAAGGTCACCGCCGCTCTGGACGCGGCAGCCGGCGTATCGGCAACACCGCCACCGCAATAGGACCATGCGCAGCCGCTCGTCCTGCCGTGCACTGCTGTTGCTGCTCGCCGTGCTGGCGGCAGGATGCGCGCAGCGCGCTGCCCCCCCCGAGCGGCTCAAGGTGTTCGCCGACGTGCAGCAGTTGGCCGCCCACCATCCGCTCTCCCGCCTGCTTCCTCCGATGAAGGTTCGAGCGCAGGCACTGGAGCGGGCGAAACTTCTGCCCCTGCCCGCCGCCCAGGTCGGGAGCGCGGTGGCCCCCTGGCGCATGTCCTTGGAGCCGGGGCAGTTCGAGGAGCGCGAGGCCCGGCTCGCCGACCTCGAGGCCGCCTCCGCCGCGCCGGCCACCGAGGCGCAGCAGGGCGGCGGGGCAGCGGACCAGGCTGAGGCGCGCAAGCAGGTCATCCGCAGTGCGCTCGCCCGGCGCTACACGCTTGCGCTCGACCGGATCGGGCCGGCCTGGCACGAGGCCCTGCGGCAGCAGACTGAGGAGGAGATGCCGGAGACGCTCGCCCTGTTGGCCCGCCTGGCGGCGCCCGATCTGGGCGAGGCCGACAGGCAGGCCGCCTGCGGCCGGCTGCAGGAGCTGCGATCACAGCGCGCGGCGCGGGCGGAGCACCTGCGCCAGCAGCGCGGGCTGGCGCTGATGGACGAGTGGGCGCAGGCGGAGTTAGCCTTGATGAAGTGGGCACCCGAAGCAGGTCAGGAGCAAGCGGCCGTTCCAGGCCTGACCTTGCCCCCCCCGGAGGAGGACCTGCGCGCGAGCCGGGAAACGCTGGCCGAGTGGCGCGCGGCCAGGCCCGGTAACGTCGCGCAGATGCAGGTGCACATGCCCCGCGTGCAGCCCACCAAGACGCAGCCGCCGCGCGGCTCGGCCGCGGTGGCGCGCGCGGGCTACGCGCTCCGCCAAGTGCCAGACGCAATGGTGGCGCAGATCCTCTTCGACACGGCCGCCGCAGCCCTGCAGGCGGCGCAGTCGCGCGGCTGGGACCTGAGCGTAACCATCACGGAGGGGCGCACCGACGTCACCGACAAGATCGGCCCCGAAGTGGCCGAACTGCTAAGACGGGAGGCCTCGCCATGAGCCCACCCTCGCTTCCCGAGGGCGAACGCGTTGGACCGCGAGCCGCGGCCACTGAGCGGGTATACCGGCTCGAGGAACTGGCTCGCTTGCTGCAGGCGCAGTTGGCCGGGCCGGGCGAGCTGGAGATTCGCGGCGTGGGCGGCGTGGACGACGTTGGCGAGGGGGAGATAACGCTCGCGGCCTCGGGGAAGTACCTGGGCAAGGCGGAGGAGAGTCCGGCGGCGGCCGTGATCCTCGCGCGCGGCCTCAACTCCCGCAAGCCCGCGCTCATCAGCGACAACCCGAAGGCGGCGTTCGGCATCGCCCTCGCTCTTTTCGAGGACCGCGAGCAGCCGCCAGAGGGCGTCCACCCGACGGCAGTCGTCGCCAAGAGCGCGACTCTTGGCCAGGGCGTCGCGGTGGGGCCCTACTGCGTCATCGGCGAAGACGTCGTCCTCGAGGGCAAGGTCGCCGTTCACGCTCACTGCGTCATCAGCCGCCGTTGCCGCGTGGGCGCGGGCACCATCCTGTTCCCCCGGGTGACGCTCTACGAGGGCGCGGTGATAGGTGCCCGCTGTCGCATCCACAGCGGCGCGGTCATTGGCGCCGACGGCTTCGGCTACGCGCCGGCGCAGGGAAGGTTGCTGCGCATTCCACAGGTGGGCTCGGTGGTGATCGGCGACGAGGTGGAGATCGGCGCCAATGCCTGCATTGACCGCGCGACCACCGGCGCCACGCGCGTGGGCAACGGGACCAAGATTGATAACCTGGTGCAGGTCGGTCACAACGTCACCATCGGCCGCAACTGCATCATCTGTGGCCAGGTGGGCCTGGCCGGCAGTGTGACCATAGGGGACGGGGTCACGCTAGCGGGGCAGGCGGGGGTCGCCGACCACCTCTCCATAGGGGAGGGCGCTACGATCGGCGGGGGGTCCGGCGTGATGCACGACTTGCCCGGGGGACACGCCTATTCCGGCTTGCCGGCGCAGCCGCACCGGCAGCACCTGCGTCTGCTCTCCGCCCTGCGCCGCCTTCCCGACTTGATGGACGAGTTGCGGGGCCGCGGCGGGAGAAACAGCAACTCCGGATGAGCCCCTCCCCCTCCTGGCGGCGAGCGCATTTGCCCTGTGCGGCTCTGCTGCTCGCCGCCGCTGCAATCTTGATCTGCTGTCCGACCGTTCATGCAGTCGCCACCTTCGTTTTCAGCATCACCAGCCCGGTCACTGCCGCCGGCCAGACGTCGGTCGAGGTTCTCGGCCGGCGTGGCCTGGTGCTGCGCGTGCGCGGAGCGGACGCCGCTCAGGTGAGCCAGCGGGCGGTCCAGTTGGCGCAGCGCCTGAACGCGCTGCTCGACGCCGGGTTAACCGCGGAGGGCTTGGCGCTCCGGATCGGGCCACAAAGCGCGCTCATCACGGGTGGCGGCGCGCCCATCATCACCATCACTGCGGCAGACGCCGCCGCCAACGCGACTACCGTGGACGCGCTGGCGCGAGGGTGGTTGTTGCGCCTGCGGGAAGCCTTTCGTGAGCCGTACTTCGCGGTGCCTGGGGTTCCGCTCGTGGTGCCGCTGCAGGGCGAGATAACCGTTCCCCTCTCCGGCCCTTTGGCGGGGCAGGTGGCGCTGGCCTCGGCATCGCCCAGCATTGTCGAGGGCCGTCGCATCAGCCCCGCCGTTTACGTGCTGCGCGGGCTCACCCAAGGCGAGGCGACGGCGACCTTTGCCGCGGGAGGGATAAGCCTTCGCATCCCCCTGTCGGTGCTGCCGCCGGCCGCCCGCATCGTGCCCGGCCCGACCATTCGCCTGTCCGGTTCCACCAGCGAGGACGAGGTGCGCGCCGCGCTGGCGGCGCACTTGCGCGACGCGGTGCGCCTGGAGCCGGGCTGCTCGCTCACGCTCGAGGGCATGGCCTACGACCGCGAACTGCTGGAGCGGACCGGCCGCGCCAGCCTCTACGTGGGGATTTCTGCCTCCGGGCCGGGGTTCGCGCCCCTCCGCACCCAAGTGTCCTTCGCCCTGGAGCGGGGGGAGGCGCCGCAGCGCACGCCTCTGACGCTATGGGTGAGCAACAGCCCTGAGAACGTGGCCCGCCCCGGCCCGCTGCTGCGCGGCGAAGTCCCGGCGCGCGGCTCCGTGCGCGTCTTCTATCACCACTTGAACGTCGGCGGCAGCCCACTGGCTCTGGTCACCTGGGCCATCGCTGCCGGCGGCGAAACGACGCTTCATCTCCTCGGCGGCGCCAGCAGGGCGCAGGGCTCCCCCATCGCAGCCGGCAGGGACGCGGCCCTGGGCTTCCTGCGCGCTTCCCGTTCGCGCGGCGGCTTCTTCGTCACCCTCAGCGGCGCCCGCGCCATACTCTTGCAGACGTTCAATCCCGGAGAGACCGCCAGCGCCCTCTACGAGCTGACCAACGATTCGCCCCAGGCCGTGGGCTTTGTGCTGGAGGCCCGCCAGCCGAACGACTGGGAGCAGGGCCCCCTAAGCGCAAGCCTGTCGGCACCCTTAAGCCGGCAAGCGCTGTACCCGGCCGAGCGTCGCTTCACCGTGACCTACCGCGTGGGCGAGGACTGGGGCATCGCCGAGTTGGGGCGGGAGGGGGAACTGTCGTTGAGCCCGAGAATGCAGTTCCGGGGCGGCTATGGGGTGGTGCACCGCATCCGCTTCCGCGCGGTGAACAACAGCAGTTCGAACACCAAGGTGGAGTTGGCCTGTTATGCAGGGGGTGGCAAGACCCTGGTGGTCTACCAACTGGATGGCAGCGAGCCGCGGGTGACGCCGTTGCTCCCCGCCTATGGGGAGGCGCGTTTGGCGGAAGCGTTGCTTGCAACGGGGCAGGAACGCGTGTGGGAGTTGGTGACGCTGCCCGTGGGCGGCTGTTTCTATCCCGTCAGCCTGCTGCTGCGGCCGGCCGACTAGCCGCTTGCGGCTCCCACGGCGTGATGCTAAATTGACAACATCGCAAGTGACAGAACAGGCCACAGTCGCTACTCCCGTTAGCATCGAAGGCGTCGGCGTCCACACTGGCTGCTTTGCCAGGGTCCACATTACACCTGCCGGGCCCGGCGAGGGATGGCTATTCGTGCGCGCCGATCTGCCGGGCAACCCGGAGATCCCCGCGCGTGTGGATAACGTCATATCGGCTGACCACAGCGTGGTGTTAGAGAACGGCCAGGCTCAGGTGCGTACCGTTGAGCACCTACTGGCGGCGGCCTACATCCTCGGCCTTGATAACCTGCGCATCGAGACCTCCGGGCCGGAGATGCCCATTCTCGACGGCTCCTTCCTGCCCTACCTGGAGGCGCTGCGGCAGGGCGGCACGAAGCCGCTAGGGTGCGAGAGCGTCGAGGTGGAGCTGGAGCAGGCAGTCTGGGTGCAGGAGGGCGACCGCTGGCTGCTCGCGCTCCCCAACAGCGAGTACGAGATAACCTGCTGCGTAGACTACGCCCACAGCATGTTGGGCACCGGCTTTGGCAAGTTCACCGTAAGCGAGGAGGTTTTCGACCAGGAACTAGCCCAGGCGCGCACCCTCGGCTTCGCCCGCGACGCCGAGGTGCTGCGCAAGCGCGGCCTGGCGCGCGCGGCCTCCGCGGAGAACACGCTGGTCGTCTATGACGACCACCTGTCCACCCCCTTGCGCATGACCAACGAGCCGTTGCGGCACAAAGTGGGGGATGTGATCGGCGATCTGGCGCTGGTGGGAGGGCGCCTGCGCACCAAGATACTGGCCATCAAGCCGGGACACCGCCTAAACCTGGCGCTCGCCAAGCGCATCGTGGAAGAAGCCAGAAATCAGCCGGCGAAACACTTCATCGAGCACGAGGAGATCGAACGCATCCTGCCCCACCGCTACCCCTTCCTGTTCATTGACCGCGTGCTGGAACTGGAGCCCGGCAAGCGCATCCGCGCCCTCAAGAACGTGGCGGCCAACGAGCCCTATTTCCAGGGGCATTTCCCCGGCAGGCCGCTGATGCCCGGGGTGCTCATTCTGGAAGCGATGGCGCAGGCGGGCGGCATTCTGGTGCTGCGCTCTCCCGGAATCGGAGACAAACTCGCGCTTTTGGCAGGCGCCGAGAAGGTGCGCTTCCGCCGTGCCGTCACGCCCGGTGACCAGATGATCATTGACATCGAGATGATCCGCTGGCACGGCACCTACGGCCGGTTCCGCGCCGTCAGCCGCGTCAACGCCACGGTGGTTGCCGAGGCCGTCTATTCTTTTGTGCTCGTTGACCCCGGCGCCCACCAGTCGCCCAAAGAGGCAACCTAATGACCGCACAAGACGCGCCTCGTGTCCACCCCACTGCCATCATTGACTCCACCGCCGAGACTGATAGCACCGTAGAGATCGGGCCCTACTGCCTGGTAGGCCCCCACTGCATTCTCCATGCGGGGGTGCGCCTCTACCCGCACGCCATGGTGCTGGGCTGGACCGAACTGGGGGAGGGCTGCCAAGTCTTCCCCGGGGCTATGCTGGGCGGGGCCCCGCAAGACCGCAAGTACAAGGACGAGGTTACTTACCTGAGGGTGGGCCCGCGGACGCAGATCCGAGAGTGCGTCACCGTCCACCGTGCCAGCGGCGACGGCGAAGCGACCATCATTGGCCACGACTCCATGATCATGGCCTACGCCCACATCGGCCATAACTGCCACATCGGCAGCAACGTTACCCTGGCCAACAACGCCGGTATCTCGGGGCACATCCTTATCGAGGACTACGCCAACATCGGCGGCTATGTCGGCGTTCACCAGTATGCGCGCATAGGGACCCTGGCCATGATAGGGGGCATGTCGAAAGTCGTGCGGGACATCCCCCCGTACGCGCTCGCGGACGGCAGGCCCGCCCAAGTCATCGCCGTCAACTCCGTCGGCCTGCGGCGGGCGGGCATTTCGGAACCAGCGCAAGCCGCCCTGAAAGAAGCCTATCGCATCATCTATCGCTCGGGCCTGAACCTGTCCCACGCGCTGGCCCGGGTCCGTGAAGAAGTTGACCAATGCCTCGAGGTGGAACGCTTGGTTGACTTTTTGGAGGAGGTCTTCCAGGGCTATGGCGGCCGCGCCCGCGACCCCCGGGGGCGCGCAACTTAGCGTCTGCCTCATCGCTGGGGAACCCTCCGGCGACCTCCACGGGGCGTCGCTCTGCGCGGCTATGGTCAAACTTCGCCCGAGCATCCGTTTCTGGGGCGTAGGCGCGGACCACATGGCGGCGCAAGGGGTGGAACTTGTCTACAACTCCCGGGGCTGGGCCTCGCTGGGAGTCACCCAGGCGCTGGCCAAGGCGCCCGTCTTCCTGCCCGCCTTCATCCGCCTGCGCCGCCTGCTCCGCCGCCGGCCGCCGCACCTGCTGGTCCTGATAGATTTCGGAGCCTTGAACACCAAGGTCGGCCGCGCCGCTACGGCCACGGGCATCAAGACGCTCTACTATTTCCCTCCGCGGTCGTGGGACCGCAACCTGAAGCGCCCGGAATCGCTGCGTGAGGTGTGCCATCGGGTCGTAACGCCGTTCCCTTGGTCTGCGCAGATCCTGCGAGCCGCGGGCATCCCCGCGGACTGCTTCGGCCATCCCATGCTCGACCTGATGCCGGCGCAGACCGCGCAGCAAGCCAGAGCGGCCTTGGGGCTCCCGGAGCAGAGCCGGGTCGTCGGCCTGTTCCCCGGAAGCCGTATGCACGAGGTGCGCAGCAACACGGCCGTACTGCTCGGAGCCGCGGACCTACTGCGACAAGGGGACAGGCAACTACGGTTCCTGCTTTCAGCAGCGCCCGGGCCGGCCGGCGAGTGGGTGGAGCAGTACGACGCGCGGCACCGGCATGAAGACACTGTGGTCACGCGCGACACCTGGGCGGCGCTGGCCGCCAGTGATGCCGCTCTGCTCTGCTCCGGCTCGATAACGTTGCAGGCAGCGGCGCTTCAAGTGCCGATGGTGGTCTTCTACCGCGGCACCTCCGGAATCTCGCTGCAGTATGTGCTGTTCTATCTCGGGCGCGTGAAGTTCATCGCCATGCCCAATGTGATAGCGCAGCGCCAGGTAGTGCCCGAGTTCCTTGGCGGCTCCGGCGCCAACTCTCAGGCGCTGGCGACGGCCACGCGTTCCCTCCTGGAGCCGGGCGGGCGGCGCGAGGAGATGCTCGCGGGGCTTCGCGAGGTTGCGGCCTCCCTCGGTGCGCCGGGCGCGGTGGCCAAGACAGCCGCGCTCGCCGTGGAGATGGCGGAGAGTTAGAGAGATGGCTCAGAACGGCCCTAACCTCGACGCCCTTCCGCCCGTGTCCCGCTTCCTGGTGCGGCGCCGCACCTTCTTCTCCTGGGCGCTGCCATTGGTGTTGCTCGTCGTGGCGGCACCGTGGGGCCCGCTCATGCTGCCGGGCGCCATGCTGGTTGTGCTGGGGTCCGCCACCCGTGTGTGGGCGGCCGGCCATCTCCTCAAGTCGGAGCGGCTAGCCGTTGACGGGCCCTTCGCCTACGTCAGGAACCCGCTCTACCTGGGCAGTCTGCTGATCCTGCTGGGGTATTGCACGCTGTCGGGGCGGGCATGGTCGTATCCCGTCTTCCTCGGCCTGTTCGCGCTCTTCTACTTCCCGACCATCAAGTGGGAGGAGGGTTTCCTCGGGGGCAAGTTCGGGGAGGAGTACCAGGACTATAGGCGCCGGGTGCCTTACCGTTTGATCCCGAGGCTGAGCCCTGCCTACCCGACCGGGACAGGGTTCAGTTGGGCGCAGGCGCGGCGCAACGGAGAATTGAGCGGCGTGGCGCTAGCGGTGATAATGATACTGCTCTTCTACTTGCGGCTAGTGATGTAGCAGGCCATGTTCCGTCGTTACCGCGAACTGCTCTTCTCGCCTGAGTTGCGCCGGCTCGTCCGGGAGTTGGGCGGCCATCGCCGCGTTGTCGCCTCAGCGATTGTCTGTGGCGTACTCGCCGCGCTGCTCGATGTGGCTTGGAAGTTGGGCTTGATGCCCGTGCTTAGGGACATCTTCTCGACCCAGCACGGGAAAGCCGCGTTCGCGCAGATCAGTCTAGCGCTGGGCGCTGTGATCGGCCTCTACCTGCTCCGCGGACTGGCGGCCTATGGGCAGAGTTACCTCACCAACGTCGCCGCCCAGCGCCTGGTGCGTGACCTGAGACAGAAACTCTACTCGCACATCCAGCGGCTGCCCATCGGCTACTTTGACACCGAGCGCACCGGCCATCTGATGTCACGCATAGTCGTGGACACCAGCCTGGTGCAGAACGTGCTTGCCGGCGAGTTGATCAACATCGTCACCGCGCCGGTGCGCGTGATCGGCGGCATCGGGGCCATGCTGTGGTGCTCGTGGCGGCTGACTGCGGCCTCGGTACTCGTTTTCCCGGCCGTGGCCCTGCTGATCTACGCGGCCGGCCGGCGCATGCGCCGGCACACCGGCGAGGTGCAGAGCAGAATGGCCGACCTCTCCGCCATGCTGCAGGAAACCCTCAGCGCCATCCGCTTGGTGCGCGCCTACAATACCCAGGAATACGAGGAACGGCGCTTTGGCGAGCGGAATCTGGAGACCGTACGCGCCTCCCTGCGCGCCGCCCGCATCAGTGCCGCCCTGCAACCCCTGGTGGAACTGGTGGCCATGATCGCCATCGCCTCCGCCATGCTCGTCGGCGGGTGGGAGATCGTGCAGACGCGTCTGGACGGCCCTCGCCTGCTGCTCTTCGTGATCTTCGCGCAGCAAGTGGGAACCAGCCTCAACTCGCTGGCGCGCATGAATCTGAGCCTGCAGCAACTGGCGGCCGCCGCGGCGCGCATCTTCGACATCCTGGCGCTGCAACCCGAGGTCATCGAGCGCCCCAACGCCCGCCCCCTGGCCAAGGTGCACGGCGCCATCGCTCTGGAGAACGTCTCTTTTGCTTACGATGGCAAGGAGCAGGTGCTGCGCGACGTCTCCTTCCGCCTGGCGCCGGGTGAGAAGGTGGCGCTCGTCGGCGTCAGCGGCGCCGGCAAGAGCACCATCGCCAATCTCGTGCTTCGCCTGTACGAGCCGAACTCGGGCAGAGTCACCGTTGACGATCAGGACGTGCGGGACGTCACCGTCTCCTCGCTGCGCCAGGCGATTGCGCTGGTGCCGCAGGAGACCACACTGTTCAGCGGCACCGTGGCCGAGAATATCGCCTACGGGCGCCAGGACTTGCCGCGGGAGAGCATCCAGGCCGCGGCGGTCGCCGCCGGCGCTGACGACTTCATACGCGCACTGCTCCAAGGATACGATACCCTTGTGGGCGAACGGGGGGTGACGCTTTCCGGCGGGCAGCGCCAGCGCGTTGCCATCGCGCGCGCGCTGGTGCGCGATCCCAAGGTGCTGATCCTGGACGAGGCCACCTCCTCCCTGGACGCGGGCACCGAGGCGGCGGTGCAGGAGGCGTTGCAGGCGGCCACGCGCGGGCGCACCACCCTGATCATCGCCCACCGCCTCTCCTCGCTCAGAAAGGTGGATCGTATCATCCTGCTGCAGAACGGCGCCGTCGCCGAGGCCGGCAGCCACGCCGAACTAGTGCGCAAGCGTGGCGCCTACTACTCTCTCTACCGTCTGCAGCAAGTGGACCAGCAGGAAAGCGGGGCCGAGGAGGCGTGAGGCCAGGCCGCCTGCGCTCGTTGCTCCAAAGCCTCCGCGAGCGGTTTCTGCTGGTCGTGCTCAGCCGCTTGGTTTGGCTCGTGGGGCAGATGCTGTGCCGCAGCCTGCGCCTGCAGGTGACGGGCGAGCACAACCTGGATTCCATTCCCTCCGGGCAAGGCAAGATACTCGTCACCTGGCACCATCTGAGCCTGCTGCCGGTCTTCTACCTGCGCCGTCGCGGCATGCGCGCCCTCATCTCGCTCAGCCGCGACGGCGAATACCAGAACCGCATCTTTAGGCACTTCGGCTGGGGCTCCGTGCGGGGCTCGAGCGGCCGCGGGCAACTCGGGGCCCTGCGCGAAGCCACGCGCTTCCTGCGCCACGGCGGCACCATGGCGCTGACTCCCGACGGGCCCCTGGGGCCGCGCATGCAGTGCCAGCCCGGTTGCGTCTACATGGCCCTGTCCAGCGGCGCGCCCATCGTCCCCATTGCGGTCCACTTCCAGCCCCACTTCCACTTGCCCACCTGGGACCGCTACAGCCTGCCTCGCCCCTTCGCCCGCGCCCATCTGCACTTCGGCGCACCCATCCGCTTCTCCGGGAACCACCACAGCATTGACTTGGAAGCGGCTTGCGCGCAGATCGCCAACGCCCTCAACGACGCGGTCGCAGAGGCCAAGAGCGGCGTGGAACAGGCCGGGGCGCACGCGACGCGAGAGGGCGAGCCCGCCGGCGAGCCGGCCCGCAAGGCACAAGCCGGCCCCCCCCTACTGCCCTGGCTGCTCTACAACTGCGCTCTCGCCGTTCTCTTTCCGCTCCTGCTCCTGTATCTGTTCCGCAATTACCTCACACGCGCGCGCGCCCGCCCCGGTCTCCTCCAAAGGCTAGGGCTCGCGCCGCCCTTTGCCGCCGACCGGACGGATTTGGAGCGGGTCGTCTGGATGCACGCGGTGTCGGTGGGCGAGGTCGCCGCAGTCCGTCCGGTGGTTCAGGCGCTCAAGGAGTACGGAGCCGTGCCCATGGCCGTCTCGGTCACTACCGCCACCGGCCACGCTGTCGCCGAGAAGGACCTGGCAGGCCTGGCCGACTGCTTGTTCTACTTCCCCTTGGACTTCCCCTTCTGCGTGGGCCGGGCGCTCGACGCCGTCCGGCCGCATGCCGTGGTGCTCGCCGAGGGCGAGATCTGGCCCAACCTCCTGCACGAGTGCAGGCGCCGGGGCATCCTCGCCGTGCTGGTCAACGGGCGCGTGTCAGCCCGCACGGCCGCACGCTCGAGTTTCATCGCGCCCCTCTATGGCTGGGCGCTCTCCAACCTGGACCTGCTCTGCATGCAGACGCCGCGCGACTGCCGGCGCGTTCAAGCCCTAGGAGCCGATCCCGCCATCATCAAGGACACCGGCAACACCAAGTTCGACACTCTGCAGGCCGCGGTGCCCGAGGCCGTGCGCCGTCAACTCCTGCTCGAACTGCGACTAACCCCAGACCACAAGATCCTCCTTGCGGGCAGCACCCACGCCGGTGAGGAGGAACAGATACTGGATGCGTTCTGGCACGCCCGGGTGCAAATCCCAGAACTCAGGCTGCTGCTGGTTCCGCGCCAGGTGGAACGCGCCGCCGAGGTGGAGCGCCTGATCGCCAGCAAAGGCTTCCACTGCGTCCGCCGCACCCAGATGCCCAAAGGCATCACCGTGGCCGACACCATCGAGCGGCTGGCGGCGGGCGAGGATGATCCAGAGCGGGTAGTGCTCATTGACACCATGGGCGAACTTGCCAGCCTCTACAGCATCTGCACGGTCGCGTTCGTGGGCAGCAGCCTGACCCCTGGGGGGGGACAGAACCCTCTGGAGCCGATGGCGGAAGGCAAGCCCGTGCTCTTTGGCCCGTCCATGACCGACTTCCAGGGGCCGCGCGATCTCGCCGTGGAGGCGGAAGTCGGCTTCGAGGTGCGCAACGCCGATGAGATCGCCGAGACGCTGGTGCGCCTCTGCCGCAACCCCGCCCGACTGGAGCAGATCGCCGCCAAGGCGCACGCCCTGGTCACCGAGAACAAGGGCGCTTCGGCTCGCTGCGCCGGCTACCTGATGCGCCTGCTGCAGGAGGTCGAAAAGCCTGCCTAAGCCAGCCAGCCTTTCGCAGCGCTGGCAGACCCTGGTCGCTCAGCCGCCGCGCACCGGGGTTGCCCGGCTGTTGTTGGCCGTCCTGCGCGTCATGTCAGCGCTGTACTTTCTGGCTTGGGCCGCCTACCGCGCCCTCTACGCCCTGCGCCTGCTCCGCCCCGCGCGCCTCCCCTGCCCGGTCATCAGCGTGGGGAACCTAACCGTCGGCGGCAGCGGCAAGACCACCGTGGTCATCGGGCTGGCCCGCTGGCTCAGCCAACGGGGCTACCACGTAGCCGTGCTGCTGCGCGGCTACCGCGGCCGCCGCCGGCGCGCCACCGCGGCAGTCAGCGACGGCCGGAGCCTCCTGATGAGCGTCGAGGAGGCCGGCGACGAGGCCGTTCTCTTGGCCAAGGCCCTGCCGGGAACGCCCGTCCTCGTGGGCAAGGACCGGGGTCGCTCCGCGCGCCTCGCTATCGAGAAACTGGGCGCCGATTTCATCGTGCTCGACGACGGCTTCCAATACTGGCGGCTGCACAAGGACGTCGAACTCGTGCTCTGGGACGCCACCACCCCGGCGCGCGCATTGCGCCTTCTCCCAGCGGGCGTCTTGCGTGAGCCGATGCGGGCGCTAGGCCGCGCCACTCACCTTGGGATAACGAGGAGCGACCTGGCGCCGGAGGCGCGGGCTCTCGCCGAGTCCTTGCGGCGGCAGAGCGGGCTCACCGTCTTCCTCACGCGCCACAGCCCCGGCGAGGTGATCCCGGTACACGAACAGGCGGCCCCCCCCGGCCGGCTGAGCGGCAAACCGTTCGTCGCCTTCGCGGGCATCGGCAACTTCGGCGCCTTCCTCGAGACCGTCAGGCGGGCCGGTTTCGCCATCGCTGCGCAAGCGGAATACCCGGACCATCACCCGTACTCGCAGCAGGACCTAGCGCAACTCGAAAGCCTGGCCCGCGAGCATGACGCGGAGGCACTGCTCACCACCACCAAGGACGCGGTGCGGCTCGAGCGGCTCAAGGCGGGCCTCCCAATCTACGCTCTCGAAGTCCACTTGCAGTCGCACGAGGAGACACCCACCGAGAGCCTCTGGCAGGACCTGCTCGAGGCCGCCACCCACGCCCCCCCGCAACGCCGGCCGCGGTCGCTGCGCAAGTGGATGGAGAACCGAGCCGGTTACCTGGCGCTCCGCGGAGTCAGCGCGCTTGCCGCTCTGCTGCCCGAGCGCGCCGCCTGCTGGCTCGGCCGCCAGCTGGGCGACCTCGTCTACGCCCTGTCGGGCAGTCGCCGCCGCATCGCCTTGAGGAACCTGACACTGGCTTTCGGCAAGCAGATGACGCCGGGCCAGTTGCGCACTTTGTGCCGGCGCCACTTCCGCTTCATCGGTCAGACGCTCGCCGAGTTCCTACGCATGCCGCTTCTCAGCGGCGAGGACCTGCACGCTCGCATCCAGATGGTGGACGAGCACTTCCTGGCGGATGCCTACGCGCGCGGCCGGGGGGTCATCCTCCTGACCGCCCACTTCGGCAACTGGGAGCATTTGGGCACCCGCATCGCGCAGGACTACCCCTTGGCGGGTCTGGCGCGCGCCGCGGACGACGTCCGCACGCACCGGTTGGTTGACTCAGTACGCCAGGGCGCGGGCGCCAAAGTCATACAGACGGACGATGTGCGCGCCGCCCTCCGCCTGCTGCGCAACGGCGAGATCCTGGCCATACTGCTCGATCAGAACACCACCACCAACGCCGTCTTCGTGGACTTCTTCGGCAAGAAAGCGGCAACCGCCACCGGCCCAGTGGTGCTCGCCAAGAGAACCGGGGCGGCCCTGGTGCCCGCTTTCGCGGTTAGAGTCGGCCCGGGCCGTTCTCAGGCGTACTTCCTGCCCCCCCTGGAGATCTCGCCGGACAAAGACCCGGCCACGGTGACCGCAGAGGTGCAGCGTTGCACTGCCGTCATCGAGGAGTGGGTGCGCCGCTACCCCGACCACTGGCTCTGGATGCACGACCGCTGGCGCACTCGCCCCCCCGAGGAAAGCCCCCCCGGTGAGGCGCGCTAGAAGCGCCGGTGGAATTGCCCCCGGTAGCGCAGGTTCTGCAGGTTGCCGGTTTCGTCAGTGGCCACGGCCAGGCTCAGGTCCGTCGTCAACGGATAGGAGAACGAGAGTGAGTAGCGCTTGCTCTCTTCCTGCGCGCCCACGTACACGGTGGCGCTCACCATCAACTCACCCAGCACCCGTTCCGTGATCGCCACCGTCATCGTCTTCTCCAGGTCGTAGGTCAGGTAGACATCCTCCAGGCCGAGCGTTTGCGCCAACCGCGCCGCGAGCGGATTGAGGATGGCCGCGCCGAAGGCCGTAGTCGCTATCTGCAGCGCCTCCTCGCCCATCAGGTCTTTCACCGATCCCCCGGCCAGTATGCGGCTCACCAGTTGCCTCTGCCCCAGCAGGGCATAGATCTCTTGCTCCGGCAGGTAGGGCTCGGAGGAGAACTCGGCGTGTAGGTCGGTCAGCGGACCGTACAGGTGCATGGTCAAGCGATACTCGCGCTTCTGGTAAACCTTGGTGGTGTGGGCCACTAGGTTCATCTGCCCGCTCACGTTGACAGGCTGGCGCGCGACCTCCGCGGGAATGACCACCCGCGTGCGCTCGCCCGCCTCCGCCCCGGCCTCCCCAATGGGATAGAGAAACTCGTCCTGCGCGCGTATTTGCACGAAGGCCTGCGCCTGCAGCGCCTCCACTTGCCACCGCTCCGAGAGGGAGGTCATCTTGCCGCCAGGCACTGCTTCCAGGCTTGCGTGCGCCGAGAGCGGGCCGCCCAGGTTCCGGCTTATCTGCACTTGCCCTTTGACCGGAATCACCGCCAGTTCCCCCGGCGGCGCCTTGAGCACCACCCCTTCACCGATACGCACGGCTACGCTCAACGCCGGCGTGCCCAACGGCAGCAGTGCCATCGGGACACCAGCGGCCTCCGGCTTGGGCGACACGAGATAGATGATGCCCTTGGATGCCACCAGGGCGCCCGCCACTTTGGGCGGCTGCCCGGGGGTCATAGTCTCGAACTTGAGCACGCCGTCCACGCGGCCCCGGAAGTACGGATCCCACTGGGCCAGCAAGTCCCGCGCCTCCAAGGACAGATGGAAGTCGTTGTACAGGAAGCGCTGCGGCGAGGCCTCCCGCAGCCCTATGCTGCCGGTGACCAAGGTGGAACCCCTCTCTTGCGTGCCCAAGCGCAGGTGCTCGATCTCCAGCCGCGCGGATTCACCCTTGGGCGTACGCAGCGCCAGTCGCAGATCGCCGCGGTAACCAGCCGGTTGCTCCACGGGCGCGACCGCCAGTCTCTTCGCCTGACGGAGGCTGAAATCCTCGAGAGTGAGAGTCAAGTCATAGTCCTGCCGCCACAGCGAAGCAGGCGCGAAACTGACCAGGTTGGCTTGTCCGGCGGCGACCAGGTCGCCGTCCAGAAGCCTCCCGCGCAAGAAGCGAAGCCGCACGGTGGTCCCCGACGCACTCGCGGACAACTGGGCGCTCAACTCCAGATTGCGCGCGGTCAGCCCCAACGGCTCATACCCCGCCACGCCGCGCTTGAGCCGCGCTTCCCCGGTGACCAGCGGGCGGCTGAGCGTGCCCGTGATGGCGCCCACCGCGTCGAACGAGCCCTGCAAACGCACCCCCTTCGGCAGCAGCGACTGCCAGCGCTCCAAGTGGATGCGCTTCAGCTGCCCTACGACCCTGATCGGCTGGTCGCGCGGAATCCGCTTGTCCTCCCAACGGAAGGGCAACACCACGCTTCCGCGCGCGATGTCCTCGCCTCGCTCCGCACGCACGCCGTCGAGGCGGAGAGCGCCCTCCGCCAGGCTGAATCTCTCGCACTCCACGCGGTCCAGAACCACCGCGCCCGCGCGCACCACCACCGCCTCCGCCGTTCCTTCAATCTGCGGTTCCTTCACCGGCCCTCGCGCCGCCAGCGTCAGATTGACCTCGCCCTCAACGGGCACCTGCAAGTTGAGCAAGCGCGCAACCGGCCCGACCTCGAAGCCGGACGCCGACGCCGCCAGGCGCAGCGAGCCCTTGGGCTCGAAGTAGCCCGAGGCCACCAGCGCCGCGCGCCCCTGAACCAGCCTCAGTTCCCTTACGTGTACCCGGCGCCCGCTCGCCTGTACGCGCGCCACTACCTCGGGCAGCGCCGAATCGCCCAGGCGCAGGCCGCGCGTCTGTAGGGATACCTCGCCCTTGGGTAGATCGCCGTTCTCGCGGTCATAGCGGCCGGCCAGGTTAAACTCGGCATCGAGCGTGCCGCCCAACCTGACTTGCCCGCCCTCCCGCAGCCGCGCGCGGATCTCCGGCGGCGCCTCCCGGATCGGAGCCGGCCGGAGCAGGCGATAGGTGCGCTCCAGATCCGCAATGGCCAGGTCGCTCGCCCGCCCTTTGGCCTGCACCCACCTATCCCCCCGTCGGTAGGCAAAGGAGCCGCGCACCAGGCCTGAGGGCCCACGCGCTTCTACCTCCTCCGCGCTCACGCCACCCCGATCCGCCACGCCCCGCGCGGACAGCCTGGACACAATGACGTCGCCCGCACGCAGGTTGCCGCCGTCCAGCCTGAAGTGCCCCTGCGGCGCGCGCCAGGTGCCGCTCACCTCGATCGTCATGTCAGCGGTGCCCTTGACCGCGACCGGCGGCTTCGCCACCAGAGGGATCGCTCGCTCCAAGTCTACCTCGCTCAGCAGGAAGCGCCCGCTCACGGCGCCCTCCCCCCCCGGTTGCAGACTTCCCTGGCCGCTTACCTCGGCCCAGGGGGAGCGCAGCACCAAGTCCTTAACGGTGAGAGTGCCTCCCCGGTACTCCGCTCGGCCCTGAACCGATTCGATCGGCTGCTCGCCCAAGCGCACCTCGTGGCCCTCCAGGTCCAGCCACACGCGCGGGTCCGCGAGCGAGCCGCTGAGGTCCGCCGTCACCTGCACCGGGCCGCTGAGTCTCGGCCCCTGGTACTCGATCAGCCCCGAAGGCGCCGTCAGCGTCGCGCGCGCGCGCCCTTCCACTTCCGCGAGCCTGCCGGCGCGCAAGTCGCGCACCTCACCGGACACCAGCACGCGCCCCATGGGCCCGCGCAGCACGCTTTCGTGCAGTGTCAGCCTGTCGAGGTCGCCGCTCAGCCGCAGCAGGCCGGCCAGGCGCGCCTGCGGCGTCGGCGAGAGATCCTCGAGCAGCACCAGGCCCCTCACCACCGGCGATTCGAGCGTGCCCGCCACCTGTATCATCGCCGAAGCGTGCCCGCCCGCCTCGGGTAGGCCGGCCCAGCCGCGCAGCAACGCACCGTCGAGCCGCTCCACGCTCACCTGCGCCCGCAAGTTCTGCCGCCGGTCCACCGCGAACATCGCGTTCCCGGAGAGCGCGGACCCGCGGAAGGTCACCTCCGCCCTTGCGCCCTCCTTGTTGCTAATCTCACCGAGCGCTTCCACTCGCTCCAGCATGATCCCTTGAATGAGTACGGGCGAATCCAAAGACCCTGCCCAGTCCGCTTGCCAGTCATCCCCTCCGACGCGCAGCACCACTCCTCCGCTCGCCTTGCCGTGCACGAAGGCAGGTCGGCGCACGCCCATCCGGTCCAGCGCCGCCGCCACGTCAACACCGCGCCCGACCAGTTGCAGTGTCGCCTTGGGCTTGCCCTTGCCGAACTCGATGCCTCCAGTCGCCTGTATCTCAGCGCCGAAGGCTTCGCCTCTCGCCCGTGCTACCGCAAGTTGCGCCGGGCTGAGGAAGAAGTCCGCTTCAAGGGTGGGTGACAGCCCAGGGAGCAGGTCTTCCACTTTGGCGACGGCCTTGCCCTCCAGCCCCACCAACCCTTTTCCGACGCCCCCTCCGGCCATGCCCTGTGCCACGAACGAGCGTCCTGCCGCCCGCCCTGAGATGCGCCCCAGGGCCAACCCCACTTGCCAGAAGTCGCCGCCGAGCGATTGCCCCGCTATGCGACCGTCGTCCACGCGAAACTGCACGCCGTGAGGCCCGCGCACGGACACCCCTACCGGCTGCAGTTGCGCGCTCACCACAGGCTTGCGCAGCAGCCCCGTTAGCCCTACCTGGCCTCGGACCGCCCCGCTGGCCGCCCATCCCTTCGGCAACGGCAGCGCTCTACCGAGGTCCTCCAACCAGACGCCCTGCAAACCGATGTCGAGCACAGCGCTCGGGCGCGTGAGGTCGGTGATTCCGCCGGAGATGGTCGCGCGTGACTTGCCCCAGGACACGTTCATGCCCTGCACCAGGAGCGAGTCACTGCCGAGCCGTACCCGGCCCTGCACGGTGATGCGACGAGGCAGCAAGGTGGTGTCCAAGCCGAGCCCCTCCGTCGATGCGACAACGCTGACCGATGGCTTGACCGATTGCCGCGAAGCCAGGGTGCGCGCGCGCACGTCCAACCGGCCTCGCACGGCCCGCAGGCGGCGCTCCCTGTTCAGCAACTGGAAAAGCGGCGCCGGATCAGCGGCCGTCAGGCGCGTGTCAGTGCGCTTGGTCCCGTTAGCGGCATCGAGCCATATGTCCGACTCCACCCGCTCCGCCGGAAGATCGCCCTCGGGGACGCCCGACAAGGCTATGTACACCAAGGTCGGGTGCGGGAAGGTCACGGTGGCGTCGAGCCCTTTGACCGTCACCTGCACCGGCCCGCGCCCCTCCGGCGGCAAGTCCCAGTCCTCGTAGTGAACGATTGCGTCGCGCGCATGGATAGCCGCCTGAAAGACGGGGGTCGTTGGCGGCCGCGGCTTCACGAGTTGGGCCCAGTACAGCCGGCCCTGCGCGTCGCGCCGCACCCAGGCCTCCAGGCCCTGGACCTCGATCTTCTCCACGGCCGCCGCGGGCGGGCACTCGCCCTTGAGCAGGCGCCACAAACCGAAGCGCACCGACACGCTCTTCGCCTTGGCCAGAGGGCCACCCTCGCCCGGCTCCTTGAGACTTAGCCGGTCAAGCCGCACCTTGCCCAGCAGACTCCCCGAAAGCGAACCCACGCTTAGGTCGGCGTTAAGGCGCGCGCGCGCCTCGGCCACCACCAGCGGGCGCAGGTCATTCAGACGCCAGCGGAAGACGACGATGTCGCCGAGTGCCGCTCCTCCGCCGACGATGAGCACAGGCATCAGCCAGGGCCACAAGGTCAGTAACAGGCGCTGCCTGAGGGTCAGCGATGGGAACACTCGCGGCAGCCGCATCTAGACCCCGATTCCCTTGAACATCTCCGCCGCGCCGTAGGAACTGCGCACGAACGGCCCGCTCGCCACGCGCTTGAACCCAATCTCATGCGCCAGCCGCGCATAAGCGTCAAAGTCCTCGGGTCTCACGAACTCGGCAACCGCGTAGTGGCGAGGCGAGGGCGCCAGATACTGGCCTACGGTCACCGCCCGGCAGCCGCAGG
>CAZGSV010000029.1:0-29014 GCA_964528605.1 uncultured Armatimonadia bacterium | reverse complement strand
AGAAGCCAGCGGGCTGCGACGCCGACATAGTACGCGTCTTGGAGGCGACGCGCACGCCGGCGACTCTCTTTCTGGGCGGCAAGTGGATGGAATCGCATCCAGAGGTCACGCGCGCCCTGGCTCAGGACCCGCTCTTTGAACTCGGCAATCACTCGTACATCCATCCGCATCTAACGAAGGTTTCGGCCGAGCGCGTGCGCGACGAGATCAAGCGGACGCAGGACGTGATGTGCGCGCTGACGGGAAGGCAGGGGCGGCTGTTCCGCGCGCCCTTTGGCGAGTACAACGACGCTGTGCTGCGAACGGCGGGCGCGCTCGGGCTTACGGTGATTCAGTGGGACGTGGTCTCGGGTGACCCGGACCGCAACATCACGGCCTCTCGCCTAGTGTCGGGGGTGCTGGCGAAAGCGCAGAACGGCTCCATAGTCATAATGCACGTGAACGGCCGGGGCTGGCACACCGCGGAAGCGCTTCCCGCTCTGATCGCGCAACTGCGGGCGCCCGGGTACCGCTTCGTCACCGTGTCCCAGTTACTTCAGGGGAGGAACGGCTAGACGCGAGCCAGCCGCGGCGGTCACGCCTGCTGGCTCTGCCAGTAGCGGTCGCACAGTTTTATGTAAACGCTATCCACCCCCGGGTGCAGCGCCTCGGACTCGAAGTTGCCGTAGGACTTCGCGAGCGCCTCGGGCTCCGGCATGGGAGGCAGGTCAGCCTCGAGGATGCCGGCCCACACCCTGGAGATGCCGTCGCGTTCGAGGTTGCCGTGCGGCAAGGGCGGGCGCGACTCGAACATCTCGATGACGTCGAAGGCGGGGGTTATGCGGAGCCAGGCAAGGGCGCGTTCCTCGGGGCCGCGTCCCGCGGGTTCGTAGGTGCACAGGCCCGCGTACTTGCCCTTCTCGGCCAGCAGTCCGGTCCAGTGGGCTTCGGTATTGCTGCCTCTGTCGGGAGCGCGCTCGAGGGTCTCCGCGATGTGCGCCCAGTCGCCCTTAGTGGGGCGCAAGGATTCAAAGGCGCGCAGGCGGTCGTTCATGTAGAAGCCGGGCACGCCGCACCAGATACGCGCCTGGCCGGAGCAGAGCCTCTCGAGGGCATCAACTATGGCGGGGAAGGAGGCGAGGTTACGCTTGTTGAGGTGAATCTCGAACGAGACGTTGAGGCCGGAGTCGAGGGCGCGAGTAGCGCTTGGCGTGATGTCCTGATAGGCGCCGTCGCGCTGAACGAACCAGTCGTGTTCCTGCCCCAGCCCGTGCACGGCGAAGCCGAGGCCCCGGACGCCGATGGCGGCAAGTTCTTCGAAGAGCGAGCGCCAGTTGGGAGCCCGGGCGAGGCCGTGTCCGTTAGTGCCCAGGGTATCGAATTCCTCTCGGCGCGAGGCCGGAAGGAACGACATGACGTACTGCCGCAGACGGATGAAGTCCTGGTGCACCGTGGGCTCGAAGCCGTCCTCGAGGATGCGGAAGTGCGCAGGCGTGCCGAAGGTGTCCTGCCAGGCGCGGTCGAACTCGGCGACGATCCACTGGATGTCCTCGAGGGACATCAGGTCGCCGAAAGGCGGGCTACCCTCGTCGCAGCAGTGGCGGCAGCGGTTGGGGCAGCCCGAATATATCGGCTGCAGGCGAGTTTTGTCCCACTTCATCGGCCGATCACCCCCATCTCTGGCCGGGAACGCGGCGCAGGGCCGCAGCCCGCCGTACGGCGGGTCACAGAGCGCTTGAGGCGGACTGACCCGGTGGGAGGATGCGGACGCGGCGTCCTTCGATGCGGAGGCGACCCTCGGCGAAGAGTTGGATGGCCTCGGAGTAGATGATGTGTTCCTGCTCGAGGATGCGGGCCGCGAGGGTGTCCTCGGTGTCGTTCTCCATGACGGGAACGGCGGCTTGCATGATGATGGGCCCGGCGTCAATGCCTTCGTCCACAAAGTGCACGGTGCAGCCGGCGATCTTGACGCCATAGTCGAAGGCCCGCTGCTGGGCGTGCAGCCCGGGGAAGGAGGGGAGCAGGGCGGGGTGGATGTTGAGGATGCGCTGGGGGAAGGCCTGGATGAAGGTGGACTTGAGGACGCGCATGAAACCGGCGAGGCAGACGAGGTCCACGCCGCGTTCTCTCAGGGCGCGGAGGTACTGCTCCTCTATCTCCAGTTCGAGTTTGGTGCGGAACTTGCCCGGCGGGAGGTAGAGGGCCTCGACACCGTGGCGCCGGGCGCGCTCGAGGGCAAAGGCGTCGGCGACGTCACTGATAACGACGACGACGCGGCCGCCTATCCGGCCTTGCTCGCACGATTCCAGGATGGCCTCGAGGTTGCTGCCGCGGCCGGAGCAAAGGACGCCGAGGTTGATGGCAGGCACGGCATCTACCTCCTTAGACGTTATCCGGAGGGCGCGTATGCGACGCGCAGGCCTACGCGTCCTCCTCCCACATGGCCTTGTCCAGGCGCGCGCGTGGGGGAAGCGCGATGGGATACTCACCGGAGAAGCAGGCGGTGCAGAAGGTGCGCCGCGGCAGGTCGCAGGCGCGGACGAGGTTGGCCAGGCTAAGATAGCCGAGGGAGTCGGCGCCGATGGTACGGCGGATCTCGTCAACGGACATGTGGGAGGCGATCAACTTAGCCGCATCGGGCGTGTCCACGCCGTAGAAGCAGGAGCAGGGAATGGGCGGGGAGCCGATGCGCACGTGGACTTCACGGGCGCCGGCGTCGCGGACGAGGCGGACGATCTGGCGGGTGCTGGTGCCGCGGACGATGGAGTCCTCGACCATCACGACGCGCCGCCCGGCGAGAATATGGGGCAGAGGCGCGAACTTCATGCGCACGCCGAGGTCGCGCATGCGCTGGTCGGGCTGAATGAAGGTACGATGGATGTAGCGGTTGTGGATGAAGCCTTCCGCGTAGGGGATGCGAGAGGCCTCGGCGTAACCGTGGGCGATGGGGATGCCGGTCATGGGCACGGGGATCACCACGTCGGCGTCGGCCGGGTGCTCTTGGGCGAGGAGGTTGCCCATGCGCTTCCGGACCTCATGGACGGGCTTGCCCATGAGTAGGGAATCCGGGCGGGCGAGATAGACGTACTCGAAGAGGCAGAAGGCCGAGCGGTCGGCCTCGATTGCCTGGAAGGAACGGCACTGGTCGCGCTCGAGCACCAGGACCTCGCCGGGCTCTACCTCGCGCCAGAAATTGGCCCCGACGACGGAGAGGGCGCAGGACTCGGAGGCGATCACGTGGGCGCCGTTCGCCGGCAAGCGGCCCAGGCATAGAGGACGGACGCCCCAGGGGTCGCGCACGGCCAGCAGAAAGCCCCGGTGGAGGATGCCGAGCGAATAGGCCCCGCGCACCTTCTGCATCATGGCCTCGACGGCGGCGAGAATGTCGCCTTTGAGATTCCTGGCGATGAGGTGGGCCATGACCTCGGTATCGGAGGTGGAGGTGAAGACGACGCCTTCGCTCTCGAGTTGCTGACGGAGTTCGTAGGCGTTGACGATGTTGCCGTTATGGGCGACGGCGAGGGGGCCGGAGGGGGAGTTGACCACGATGGGCTGAGCGTTGGCCACGGTGCTGCTGCCGGTGGTGGAGTAACGCACGTGGCCGAGCGCGCCGTTGCCCTGCAGCGAGGCGAGGTCGTCCTCGCTGAAGACGAGCCAGGCGAGCCCCATGCCTTTGTGGAAGTTGATGTCCTGGCCGTCGGTGACCGCGATGCCGGCGCTCTCCTGACCGCGGTGCTGAAGCGCGTAGAGGCCGAAGTAGGTTAGGCGGGAGACATCGTGTCCCGGCGCTTGCACGCCGAAGACGCCGCAGCAGTCACGCCAGAACGCGCCTGCCTCGCCGCCGCTCGAAACGATGGACAACTAGGAGCCCTCCTGTCGCTGCTTGCGGAGTTGTGTCTGGAGTTTGGTGTTCTGCGAGCGCACCGAATCTTGCTGGGCCGCGCGGTACCGGTTCAAGCGTGCTGCGAATGCCTTGTCCTGTAAAGCGAGGACTTGAGCGGCAAGGAGGGCAGCATTGGCGGCGCCGTTGATGCCCACCACGGCGACCGGCACGCCCTTGGGCATCTGCACCATGGAGATTAACGCGTCCATGCCCTGCAGGGGCTGGGTGGCGATGGGGAGGCCGATCACAGGGAGGGTAGTATGAGCGGCGACCGCTCCGGGCAGATGGGCGGCGCCGCCGGCGGCGGCGATGATGACGCGGATGCCCCGCCGGGCGGCGTTGCCGGCAAAGCGGGCAACCGCCTGTGGGCTGCGGTGCGCAGAGAGGACCTGGGCCTGGTAGGGCACGCCGAGTTCGTCCAACAGGGCGAAGGCAGGCGCCACGGCCTCGAGATCAGAAGCGCTGCCCATGAGCACGGCAACCAAGGGCTTGTGCGGCATGTTAGTGTTCCACCACCCGGGCGGCGATATCGCGGCGATAGTGCATTCCTCTGAAACTGATGTCCTGCAGCGCGGCGTAGGCGCGCTCACGGGCGGCGGCAAAGGTTGTGCCGCGGCCCGTGACGCTCAGCACCCGACCTCCGTTAGTAACCACGCGCCCGTCAGCCCGGGCGGTTCCCGCGTGGAAGATGAGGGCGAGGCGCTCGGCGCGCTCGAGGCCGATTATGGTTTCGCCTCTCTTGTAAGGGCCCGGGTAGCCGGCGGAGGCGGCCACCACGCACACGGCGCGCTCGATGGACCAAGAGGCGCGCATTTCCCGTAGGCGACCTTCGCGGCAGGCCTGAAGCAGTTCCACCAGGTCAGTCTGCAGGCGGGGAAGGAGCACCTGGGTTTCGGGGTCGCCGAAACGGCAGTTGAACTCAAGGAGATGGGGGCCCTGCGGGGTTATCATCAGGCCGGCGTAGAGGACTCCCCTGTAAGGCGTGCCCTCGCTGGCGAGGCCCTGTATGGTCGAGCGGATGATGCGGGTGACGATGGCCTGCTCGAGCGCTTCGTCCACGAGCGGGACCGGGGAGTAGCAGCCCATGCCTCCCGTGTTCGGTCCTTTGTCGTCGTCGCCCACAGGCTTGTAGTCCTGCGCCGGGGGCATGGGGAGGAAGTGCTCGCCGTCGCAGAAGACCTTGTAGGTGACCTCCTGGCCGAAGAGGCATTCCTCGATGAGCACCTGGTCGCCGGCGTCGCCGAAGACGCGTTGCTCCATGGCGGCCGTGACCGCGTTGTGGGCTTGGTCGCGGGAGATGCAGACGCTGACGCCCTTGCCCTTGGCGAGGCCGGAGGCCTTGACCACGACGGGCATGACGGCGCGGTCGAGGTGACGGTGGGCAGCGGCGGGGTCGTCGAAGATCTCAAAGCCTGCCGTTGGCACCCTATGGCGCGTCATGAACTCCTTGGCGAAGGCTTTGTCGGCCTCGAGCCGGGCTGCCTGGGCGGAGGGGCCGAAGGCGTGGAAGCCCGCTTGCTCAAGGGAGTCCGCGAGGCCGGCGGCAAGGGGGTCCTCGGGCCCGATGACCACAAGATCGGGCTTCACTTCTGCTGCGGCGGCCAGTACCTGCTCGGTGCTCTCGGCGTGGCCGGGCAGGCACTGGGCCAGAGAGGCAATGCCGGCGTTGCCTGGAAGGCAGAGGATTTGGCGCTCGTTACCGTGGCGGGAGAGGGACCAGACGAGCGCGTGCTCTCTGCCCCCGGAACCGACCACAAGGATTCTCACTGAACGTCCCCTTTCTGGATGGGGTATAGCAGCGCCGCTACTCGGGTTCGGCAGCGACGGGATTCTCGAAGCGGCGGTGGCGGCGGTGGAAGAGGAGGTTGACGGTGCCGGTGGGGCCGTTGCGGTGTTTGGCCAGGATGATCTCGGCGGCGCTCACGGTCGCTTCGGGGCCGGCCTCTTCCTCCTCGCTGCCGCGGCGTTTCCGCGTATCGGGACGGTGGATGAAGGCGACGACGTCGGCTTCCGCTTCGATGGCGCCGCTGTCGCGCAGATCGGAGAGAATGGGTCGGCGGTCTTCGCGCTCGACCGCGCGGCTGAGTTGCGAAAGTGCGACCACGGGGAGGCGGAGTTCGCGAGCGGTCTCTTTCAGAGCGCGGGCGATGAAGGAGAGTTCCTGGTTGCGGCTCTCGGCGCGGCCTTGGTAGGAGATAAGTTGCAGGTAATCTATGATGACGAGGCCAATCTCCTGGCGTGCGGCGAGGCGGCGGGCCTTGGCACGGATCTCCATGGCGGAGATACCGGGGGTGTCGTCAATGTAGATGGGCGCGGTGTAGAGGCTGCTGACGGCGCGCCCGATGGCGCGCCAGTCATCGGGGCTGAGGTAGCCGGTGCGCATGCGGTGGCTGTCCACGCGGGCTTCGGCGCTGATCATGCCTTCGACTAGTTGCTCGCGGGCCATTTCCAGGCTGAAGATGGCAACGGGGACGCGCGCGCGCAGGGCGGCGTGGGTGCCCACGTTCATGGCCAGGGAGGTCTTGCCGACAGAGGGGCGGGCGGCGAGGATGACGAGGTCGCCG
Source organism: uncultured Armatimonadia bacterium (assembly GCA_964528605.1). Lineage (GTDB taxonomy): Bacteria > Armatimonadota > Zipacnadia > CAZGSV01 > CAZGSV01 > CAZGSV01. The sequence goes on along the minus strand of CAZGSV010000029.1, from coordinate 22,588 downwards.
GGCTGGAGGCCGCTGGTAAGCACGTCGAGTTCGACGAAGCCGGTGCCGACGCCGACGACGCGTTGTTTGCGCTCGTAGCGGTCCTCGATGTTGCGATAGCGATCGGCGGCGAGTTCCTTGATGGGGACGAAGTCGCCGCGCTCGAGGTGCTGCCCGATGGCGAAGACCAGGCTTTGGGCCCGACCAACGACGTCTCGGGCTTCGCTCTCGGGGTCGTGTGCTATCTTGGTGATCTCGGCCCCGGCGCCGGCGAGGCGACGCAGGAGCGCGCGCTCGGCGACGATGCGGGCGTAGTGGGCGACGTTGGCGGCGGTGGGCACGCTGGCGATGAGTTGGTTGACGTAGGCCGAGCCGCCGACGCCGTCGTAGTCACCGCGGGAGCGCAGGCGCTCGCAAACGGTGAGAATGTCGGCCGGCTGACCTTCGCCATAGAGTTCCAGGATGGCGCTGTAGATCTTCTGATGGGCGGGATGGTAGAAGTCGTCGGGCTTGAGAGTCTCGCTGGCGGTGGCGATGGCCTCGGACTCGACCATCATCGCGCCCAGGGTGGACATTTCCGCCTCCATGCTCTGGGGGGGGACGGCCTGTAGCAGTTCGAGGTCGGCGGCGCCCTCGGCGCGCGAGGCGCGCTGCTGTCTCATTCTTGAACCACCTCGATGCCGAGAACTGACTCGGCGTCTGGACCGAGGTCAATGTGGGCTTGATAGGAGCCCAGGTCCTTGATGCTCTCGCTCAACCTGATCTTGCGGCGGTCCACGTCAATGTGGTGCTGCTCTTTGAGGGCTTGAGCGATTCTCTGGGGGGTGACGGAGCCGTAGAGGCGGCCGTCGGTTCCGGCGCGGGCTGTGATGCGAACGCTGACGGACTGGATCCTGCCCGCGAGGCCTTGCTGCTCTTGCCGGCGGCGGGCTTCGTGCCGCTCGCGCTGCTCCAGCACCTGGTGCACGTTCTTCTCGGCCTTGGCGGAGGCGGGGATGGCCAGGCCGCGGGGAAAGAGGTAGTTGCGCGCGTAACCGTCGGAGACCTCGCGCGCTTCCATCTTTTCACCCAGCCCGGCCACGTCGCGCATAAGAATGACCTTCATCTACTCACCTCGTTCTCATTGGTAGAACTAGTATCTCAAAGTGAGGCCTGCGCGGGGATAGTTGCCGCGAAAAATGTACTCTTGGCCGAGCGCGAGGCTGAGTCCTTGGGCGAGGTCGTAGCGGGCCCAGAAGTCGGCGGCCAGTTCCTTGGGGTTGTAGAGATCGAGGGAAAGGCTGAGCCCGGGTGCTGGCGAGGCCACGAGGCCGAGCCCCATTTGGCCGCGGTGCAGGCCGCCGCGCGCGCGCACAGAGGGGGTCAGGTCGCGGCCTATCTTGAGGTTGAGGCGGTTGCCCTGTCCGATGTCTTCGGCGCCGGCGGTGAAGGACCTGCCCTTGGGGCCAGTGGTGACCTCGATGTTGAGGGCTCCCTGCCAGTCGTCGCTCTTGCCGCTGTAGTAAACGTCCTGGACGGCATGGGCCTCCAGCCGGGATACCGAGGAAGCCAGGCGCTGGCCGGCACTGAGCATGGCGTCGGCCTTGGCGACGGACTCCTTGGCCTGCTGCGAGGCGTCGGCGATGTTGCGCAGGCTCTGGCGGAGGTCCTGACTGAGTCCGGCGTCGGTTAGCACCTGGCGCAGGTGGGCGGTGGTGGTCTCGACGTTGTCAGCGGCGGCGCGCAGGGCGGCTAGCGCTTCCTCCACATTGGCCGCGTTGGCCGGTTTGCTGACGAATTGCGCTAGGGCTTCGCTGGAGGCGGCCAGTTGCTCGGCGGTGCGGGCGAGGTTGTCGAGGGACTGTTTGAGCGCGGGGTCCGCGGTCAACTGCTCGACGTTGTGCGAACTGCGCTCGAGCGAGGCCAAAGTCTCGCGGAAGGCGCCCTGCAGGGCGGGATCGCCGGCCAGGGCCGCGGCCTGCTCGCTGGCGCGACGGACTTGGATGGAGGCCTGCTGCAGGTTGTAGGCGGTGGCAGCGAGGGGGCCACTGGAAGTGCGGGCCACTTCGGCGAGAGCCGAAGTGAACTTGGCGGCGTTGGCGCTGGCGACACGCAGGTTCTCGCCGACGGCGTGGAGGGTGGCGCCCAGTTCGCCGGTACCCACGATGTCGCGAACCTGCGCCGTGATCTGCTGCAGGTTGTCGGCGGTCTGCTTCAAGATGGGCACGATGTCCTCCACCGCGACGGCGGACTCGCCGGTGATCTTGTCGCCAACCTTGAGGAGGCGGCCCCTCGGCTTTCTCTGGACAATCTGCAGGGCGCTCTCCTGCAGGAGAACGCCGGTCGCAACCCGGTAGCTGTACCTATCATAAAGGAAGACTGGACGCCCTCCGACATCGGGCCTGACGCGGATTTGGACGAGCGCTCCGGAGGGGGTGTCGAGGCTTACGCGCGCTACCTCGCCGATGTTGATGCCGGCCATGCGCACTGTGTCGCCTTGCTTGAGGCCGCCGGCATTGTCGAAGTGGATGAAGTAGCTGGGCTCCGGCCGGCGCCAGAGACTGCCGGTGATGTAGTAGGCGGCCACAAGCAGGCCGATGGCAATCACCAGCAGGAGCCCCACGCGGAGTTCTTGTCCCGGACGGATTTCCATCGCAGTGACCCTTAGGCCCGAACCGGCTCTTGGCGGCCGCGCAAGAAAGCCTGCACGATGGGCACGGAGGAGAGGCGAGCTTCCTCGGGCGTGCCCCAGAAGGCGAGGCGGGCCTCATGGAGGAAGCCCACGAGGTGGGCGATGCGCATAACGTTGGCCACATGGTGCGAGACCACGAGGGAGGCGACGGAGAGGGTGTTGGACAGTTCGACGATGAGGTCGTCAATCATGGCGGCAGTAAGGGGGTCGAGCCCGCTGCTGGGCTCGTCATAGAGCATGACCTCCGGCTCAAGAGCGAGCGCGCGGGCTATGCCGACCCGTTTCCTCATACCGCCGCTGAGTTGCGCGGGGTATAGGTGCTCGGTGCCGCTCATACCGACCATTTGGAGCAGCGAGGCGACGCGCTCGCGGAGCGCGGCTTCGCGCTGCCGGCTCCTCTTGCCCAGGCGGCCGTTCTGCGGGTGCTCGCGCAGGGGAAAGGCGACGTTCTCCGCGACGGTGAGGGAGTCGAAAAGGGCGGCGTACTGGAACACGAGGCCGATGCGGAGCCGCGAGGCGTCCAGCGCCGCGTCGGAGAGGTCGTTGGTGGGTTGGCCGAAGAGCACCACTTGGCCCGAAGTTGGGCGCAGCAGGCCCACGACGAGGCGCAACAGTGTGGTCTTGCCGCTGCCGGAAAGGCCGAGGATGCCGACGATCTGGCCGCGGTGCAGTGCTAGGCTGACGGAGTCGAGTATGGTCTGGCCTGCGACTCCGTAGGACACTTGGTCGAGCGCAACCAGGGGCGGCATCAGAAGATCACCGCGCTGAGGAAGAAGTCGGCCGCGTATATGAAGGCGATGGAGAGGACGACGGCGGCGGTGGTAGCGCGACCGACGCCATCGGCGCCGCCCTGGGCCCGCAGGCCCTGATGGCAACTTACCAGGGCGATGATGACCCCGAAGACCACGGTCTTGAGCAGGCCTCCCCAGACGTCCTGCAGGTCGAGGAAGTTGCGGGCCGAGGAGAGGTACTCGTAGGAAGAGACGCCGGAGCGGACGGCCACGAGATAGCCGCCGAAGGCCCCGGTAAGGGCGGAGATCACCGTGAGGGCGGGCATGGTGATCATGCCGGCCAGCAGCCGGGGGACGACTAGGAAACGTACCGGCGGCGTGGCCAGGGCGCGGAGCGCGTCGATCTGTTCGGTGACCTTCATGGTGCCGATCTCGGCGGCGATGGCAGAGCCGACGCGAGCGGCGACGACGACGGCGGCCAGGACCGGGGCAAGTTCGCGGACGACGGAAACGACGACGAGGCCGCCGACGAATCTGCCGGCCCCCACTTGGCTCATCTGCTGGGCAGTGTGCAGGGCAAGCACCATGCCGCTGAAGAGGACGGTCACGAGCACGATGGGCATGGAGTCCACGCCGAAGCGCGCCATCTGGTTGACGGTCTGACGGAGGTTGAGGCGTCCGCGCGCAACCACGGCGGAGGCTTGGCCTGCTAGAATGCCGAGTTGCCCGGCGTAGCGCAGGATGCCTGTCAAGTCAGCGACGAGGGTGTGCATAGGTTTGGTGACGAAGACCCATTTCCCCGCAGGCGACCCGCCGCGCCACCTTAGCGGCGGACCGAATACGGCGCTGACAGCAGCGGACACACAGGCGACCGGGGCTGCGCAGCATGTCTGGTCTGCCGGTTTGCTCCTCCGAGTAGCGGCGCGATTATAGGCGGGCGGGCGCCGCTCGTCAAAGAGAGCGCGTTTCAGGCGCTTTTGGGGCGGTGCTCAGGGCGCGGTGGGCCCTTACTCCGCCCCGTCGAGCACCGCTGAGGGTGGCGACGCCCGATTCTGGGCGCGAGTCGTGAGGGGTGGTAGACTAGGAATGGAGGATGGTCTAGGCGATGACGCGAGCGCAAGTAGCGGTACTGAAGACGAGCCCGGCGACCGTGCTGGACGACTACGGCCGGCTGATGGACATGGTGGGCTTTGACCGGTTCCTGCCGCGCGACCAGGACACGCTCATTAAGTTGAACCTGTCGTGGACGAAGTACTTTCCGGCTTGTTCGAGCGAGCCGTGGCAGGTGGAGGGGGTAGTGCGGCACCTGCTGCGGCGCGGGTACGCCGCGGAGCGGCTGCTGCCGGTGGAGAACCGCACGGTGGTCACGCAGCCTCACGAGGGGGCACGCAACAACCTGTGGATTCCGGTGTTGCAGCGGTATGGGCTGGGCTTCACGGCGCTGACCGAGGTCGAGTGGGTCAAGTACGAGTTCCGCGAGCCGTTGCTCAAGTTGCAGGGGATCTTCCCGCAGGGAATCGAGATTCCCAAGATGTTCATCGGGAGGAACGTGCTGCACCTGCCCACGATGAAGACGCATGGCCACAGCACCACCACGGGCGCGGTGAAGAACGCCTTCGGCGGATTGCTGAAAGAGGTGCGGCACTACGCGCACAAGTACATCCACGAGGTGCTGGTGGACCTGCTGATAATGCAGCGAGAGCTGCACCCTGGGGTCTTTGCGGTGATGGATGGGACGGTATGCGGGGATGGGGCAGGGCCGCGGACGATGATCCCGCGCATTGGGAACTACATTCTGGCAAGCGGCGATTCGGTGGCGATTGATGCGGTGGGGGCGAAGATGATGGGGTTTGACCCGATGAGCATTGGCTACTTGAGGATGGCGCACGAGCGGGGGCTAGGGGTGGCGGACGCGAAAGAAATCGAGGTGCTGGGCGAGGACGTTAGCGGCGTGAACCTGGGGTTTCACGTACGGCGGAGTTTCGTGATCTGGGGTGACCAGATGATCCGAAAGGGGCCGCTGCGGTCGTTGGAGAAGCTGCTGTTGCATTCGCCCTTGGTCCCCTGGTCGTGGCACGCCTCGAACCTGTATCACGACCACCTCTGGCTGCCTCTGATTGGGCGGGGGCGGATTAGGCAGTTCATGCAGACGGAGTGGGGGCGGCTGTTCCAGGCCTACGCTGGGGGTGGGCCGCAAGGCGGCGCGCTGTAAGCGTTAGCGGCCGGCGTGACGCGGCGCCTGCCGGGCGGCGTCGAGCAGGTGGATGCGAGCGCGCACTCCGGCGCAGACGGCGGCGATGCCTTCCGTGGGGCCGACGCCCGCGGTGTTGACGGTTAGATCATAGAGGAGGGGGTCTCTCGGGTCGCGCTGGAAGTGGCGGCGGATGAAGCTCTCGCGCTGGCGATCGGTATGCACGACCCAGCGACGCGCCTCGTGCAGGGGAAGGTCGCGCTCCCGGGCGATGTTCTCGATGCGCTGCCCCAGTGGAGCGATGACGCGGACGCGGTACACAAAGGGCGAGGTGAGGAGGTGGACGGCGCCGCGGCCGACGACGATGGCGCGCCCGTGGGCCGCGATGGAGGCGAGCACGGTGGCGAGGTGGCGTAGGTAGGCGGTCTGGTCGAAGGACTGGGCGCTGAGCAAGGTAGTCACCCAGTCTTCGAGTGACGAGCGGGTGCGTTCGTCAAGGGTTTCGACCAGGCGGCGGCGCACCTGCGCGGTGTTGGCTAAGTAGTCCACGATCTCGCGGTCGAGAAGGCGATAGCCGAGTTCCTCAGCGACGCCGTGGGCGATCTCTTCCCCTCGGGCGCCTGCTTGACGGGAGAGGACCACGACCATGCGGTCCGCGGCCGAGGCTTGAGCGAGGTCGGGCTCATGACGTGCTTTGTCCACGGCCTCCCAGAAGCGAAGATGGCGAGCGGCCCAATCGGGTGCTGAGCGCATTTTCCCCTCCAGGGCTATGCGATTGCCGACTATTATACCAGCCGGTGGGGTAGCGTAGGGGCCGAAGTGAGACTATACTGGCGGGGTGGAGGCGAAGAGATTGACAGAATCAGGTGGACGAGTGGGGCGCAGGAGGGACAGGAGTTGGTTGGTACTGGTGGTGCTCATGCTGGTGGTGGGCTATGTGGTGCTGAGTTCACGAGCGCAGGAGCCGGTGGCAACGGGCGGGCGGCGGCTGACGAACCTGCGAAGGAGTTTCTGTTCCAGCCCCGAGTGGTCACCGGACGGCACGCGCCTGGCGTTCGTGGTGGCGCCCAAGGGGCCGGAGCTAGCGACGAGCCTAACGATGGAGGAGGCGACGAAGCGGATCCTGCCGGGGATGATACCGGGGCCGGCCCCGGCGTCGGAGGTGAGGGTGCTGACGGTGCGTGGGGGGGCGCTGGAGCAGATAGGCCCAGGCTGGGGCCCAGTGTGGATACCGGGGAAGGTAGGGCTGCTCTATCTGAAGGACATGGGCGAGGATAGGGACCCCTCCGGGCACCTGCGAGCGGAGTACGTGCGGGCTCGCGGGGAGGGGGATGCGCGAACGTTACGCCTGCCAGGCCCCGGGACATATACGGAGTCGTGTCCGAGCCCGGACGGGCGGCTGCTCGCTTTCGTGTCAATCGGGGACCCGGGGGGGTATCGGGTTAGCGTAACAGACTTGGAGACCGGCAAGACGCAGCAATTGGCGGAGGGCCGGATCATCTTCAGCCACGTTCTGGGCTGGACCGGGGACGGCAAGACGCTCTACTTCCTCACCGGCGAGGGCAGGTACTACTGGCGGCGAGACAGCGGGCGGGTGACCAAGTTCGGGCCGTTTGACTCGGTTGGGTGCTGCGGCTCCCTGGCTCCGGACGGCACCAGATTGGTGATGGCCGGCAGACTCAGGCAGACACCCAAGGGGCTGCAATGCGAGGTGGAGGTTGTCGAGACCAGCACCGGGAAAGCGAGAACGCTGGGCACGGTGCTGAAGGGCCGGGTGACGGAGGCCATCTGGCAGCCGGGGGGGGAGTGGATAGCCTACGTGAGCGAAACGGCGCGGGAGTGGCGCGTGGAGCTGGCGAGTTCGGACGGCGAGCGGCGGAAGACACTGGTGAAGGCCTCCGCGGCGATACGTGATCTGGCGTGGTCGCCGGACGGGAGGCAGATCGCTTACGTGTTGGGGGGGCCGCTGTATATGGGGCCGGAGCCTAGGGGCTACCAGCGCGACGGACAGGTATGGGTGGTGCGCACGCCCGCGCCGGAGAAGCCTAGCGCCCGCTGACCTTGAACTTGACGTCCAACACGTCCTTGGCCTCGCCGGGCGCGAGTCCCCAATCGAACTGAAGTTTGGTGATCTCGCCGCGTTTCAGGTAGACGTTCCTGGAACCGAGGCCGGCGAAGGGCTTAGTGCGGCTGCCGGTAAGCACAAGGGCGGGGCTGACGATGATAATTCCTGGGCGGCCGTTGTTTCGCACCGTGGCCTCCACCCACACCTTGTCCACGGCTGTGTGCTTCTCGTACTTGAGGACCTCGCCCCGTGGTTTGCCGACGAGTCTGGGGTAGTAGTACCAAATGCCATAGCCGATAACCCCCAGGATGATGAGGGTAACGAGGTTGTAGAGGGGGAGCGAGCGCTTCCTGAGGCCCGGGACAGTCGCATCGGAGAGGACGAAAGGCTTTCTGCAGGCGCGGCAGTATACAGTGGTGCCTGCCTTGGCGGTGGGTGGCAGGGGGTAGCCGGTCTTGCAGTGCGGGCAGTAGGCTTGCATTGGATCTGCCCCCCTATATGGCTGGATGGGCATGAGGATAGCGATTGCCGGGGCCAGGGTCAATACGCGGCCGGTCATTCGTCGGACCCGGCGGAGGGCAGCAGCGTTAGCGCGCCAGCCTGAGCTGCCTGGACCTCCTGCGGGTAGAAGGGCATCGGCCGAGAGCGGTTCTGGAGCCAGAGAGGCAACTGGTCGCGGTAGTGAGGGCTGGCGGGATCGCTGGTCTCGCCGCCGGGGATGATGTTGAACGCGCGGATGGCGCCGGGGATGACCTCGGCGCGGAAGCGGAGCGAGGGGCCGCCGCCCGTGTCGAAGCGCTCACCAAGGAGCCCGGCGTGAGCGCTATCCACAGTGTCAATGGAGCCGCGGCGCGGGAAGGGCCCGAGGGAGAGGTCGGGGAATTGAGGGTGGCTGAACGTGACCTGATGGATGCGGCCCCATTGCCACTGGGCCATGCCGGGGCCAAACTGCCTGGTCAACTCGGCCACTGCGTCCCCAAGGGCGGCAGCCGCCACCTGCTCCGGGGTTTCGCGTTCGGGGGTCTTGGGGTCGTCGAACCAGTCCGCGCCGCCCCTGTGTGCGGGGGAGGCGATGATGGCCAGGATGATGTCAGGCGTGCCGGCGAAATCCTTGACCTCCTCAGGCATGCGGGGTTCGACGACGCGCTTGGCCATGAACCTCAGCCACTTATGGAAGATGGTGGCGCCCACGCGGTCCGTTTCGCACTGGTTGTCCCAGTTCTCGACCTCCTTCAGGGCGGCCTGCGTCTCCCGCGTGAGGAGGTCGGGCCGGGAGCGGGCCAGAGAGACCAAGATCGGCTTGGTGACTTGGCCGGGCAGGGAGTAGACGTCAGCCTGGATGCTCTGCATGTCGTCGAGGGTGAGTTTGCCGCCTTGCTCGATGCGGTCACTGATGCGCCGGGCGCGGAAGCCGGTGTCGAAGAAGCGACCGATATAGTACGGGTAGGAGGTAGGGGCGGGACGGTTGTTGGCGGTGGCCACGTAATCTTTGGCCGGGTTGAGGGCGTGGGGCAGTTCCGAGTAGGGGATGTAGCCGGTCCACTCGGACTCGCCGGAGGAGCCGTCGAGGGGCAGGTAGGGAGTGCCTTTGCGGATGGGGACGTCGCCGGGAGCGAAGTAGAGGATGTTGCCCTGGTCATCGGCACACACGAAGTTCTGGGCGCCCACGCGGAAGAACTCGAGGGCGTCGCGGAACTCCTGGACGTTGGCGGCCCTGTTGAGGCGGTAGAAGGCGAACATCTCGTTGCTGGGCTTGAAGCCGGTCCAGCGGAAGGTGATGAGCAGGCCGGGGAGGGCGTCGTAGACGACCGGGCCGTGGAGGGTGCGGCGGATGACCCTTTGGGCGGTCTTCATCCCCGAGTCGGTCTTGTAGCGCATGTTGACGCGCTCTTCCTCGATGGGGAGCGACTGACCTTTGTGGAGGTAACGCTTGGAATCCTTTGGGTCGAGCATTTCGATGTATAGGTCGCTGACGTCATAGCCCGTGGTGGTGACACCCCAGGCGAGGTGTGCGTTGTGGCCGATGAGGATTGCGGGCGCGCCCGGGAAAGTGCAGCCGATGACGTTGTAGGTGGGGCACTGGAGATGCATTTCGTGCCAGATGGAGGGATTCTCGAGGCCCAGGTGAGGGTCGTTGGCGACCATGGGGTAGCCGGAGGCGGTGCGGCTGCCGTGGACGACCCAGTTGTTGCTGCCCGGGAGGAAGCCGTGGATGCCGAGGGTACCCTTCCAGGAATCCAGGGCGGCGGTGATCTCTTCAGTGGCTTGGGCAAAGGCCTCGGGCGGACAACGGCTGAGGGGCCCGGCGTCGGTGATGGTGATCGGATCCGTGGGGTGGCCGGAGAGCAGGCTGGCGAGGTTCTGCACACCCAGGGCCAACGCGAGGCGGCCCAGCACTAGGTCCATTTCCAGATCGGCCGACAGGGCGAAGGACATAGCGCGGCCGAAGGCGAGGCAGTCAACGGGACGCCAGGGGCGTGGGGTGCATCCGATGGGGCGGTATTCGACCGGCATGGAGTCGGGGTGCTTGCGGAGCCAGGCGATGTGGGCGTTCACGCCTGCGGCGTAGGCCTCGCAGACGGCCTTGAGGTCAGGCGGGGTGGAGGCATAGGCAGCCTGTGCTTGCTTGCCGAAGCCCAGGAGCCGGGCTTGGTAGTCGTCTTGGACGGCGGCTTCGCCGGCGAGTTCGGCCCAAGTGCCGAGGGCAGTTCGGCGCAGGCGATCCATCTGCCAGAGGCGATCCCGGGCGGTCAGGAAGCCGGCGGCCAGGAACAGGTCGTGCTCGCCGTCGGCGCTGACGTGGGGGACGCCCCAGCGGTCGAAGGTGACGAATACCGGTTTCTGCAGCCCTGCCACCTGCAACTGGGCGCTGGAGAGGGGGGCCATCCCGAGGAGCAGCCAGGCCACGACGAGAGGGGCGAACCAGAGAGCGGTTTTCACTTGCGCCAGCCTCCTTGGTAGCGCAGCGGCCGCCCGCGGCAAGAGTCTCCCACTGCCCCCGGGGGAGCCGCTACTTGCTTTTAGTCGCCGCGCGATAAGATAGCAATATGACGACGGTTGTGAAAGCGACGCGAGCGATGACTGGGACGAGCAGGTTGCGCGCGACGATAGGGGGGATGGTGGTGCTGGTTCTGATGACAAGTCTGGCCGCCGCAGCGGGGGAGCGGCCTTATGAGATGGCCGGGAGGCAGGAGCCGCGGCCGCCGCTGGTGGACTTCGAGGATCTGAGCGGATGGAGGGCGGTGGGTCATGAGGGGGCGCAGGGGCGCCTGGAGAGCAGCCAGCAGAAGTTGCTGTGGGGCAACTACGTGGGCGCCCTGACGTACAGCGGCACCGGCACGGAGAGTTGGCTGGAGTTGCTGCCGCCGGAGCCGCTCGTGGTCGCTGAGCCCTTTGACAGCGCGGACATTTGGATCTGGGGTGACAACTGGGGCTGGGTGCCGGGGGCGCTGGCGCGAGTGGAGGTGGCGGCGCGGTTTGAGGACGCTGAGGGCGGGGTCTTTGAGGCGGACTTTGGGGTGGTGGACTACGAGTACTGGTTCTTGGCCCACGATCGGTTGGTGCCCTGGACGCAGCGGATAGAGAAGGAGCATCGTTTTCCGGCGCGGTTCACCGGGCTGATAGTGCGGGGGTGCAGCAACGCGCAGCCCTCGACCATCTACCTCGACTCCATGAGCGTGTATCGCGAGGAGTTGCCGCCGCTGCCCAAGCCGGAAGTGAGTGGGCCGCTGGGTTTCCCGACGCGCGCGGAGACGATACTGCCGAGCAATCACGGCCCCTATGTCAACCGCGTAGAAGCGACTGATGGGGGCTGGCGGTTGGCTTATGAGGGAGAGGACTGCAAGGTCACGTACTACTACCGGCCCAAGGACGGCGACCTGAGTGATCTTTGGGCGTCGGTGAACGACGGGCCGGAGTTCCAGCCGCTGGCGGGCGGGGGCCCTGTGTATGACTTTGAGGAGCAGGCGCGCGCCGAGCGGACCTACATAGGGGGCAGAAGCGATGCGGAGCGGGTGGTGGCGGGTTGGCGGGTGATCGGGGAGGGGCAGAACTGGGACGAGTGGAGTGTGGAACTGCGCATCTGGCAGAAGTCGCTGGTGCTGAACCTACGCGAGCGGCGTGGGCACGTGAAGCAGGTGTTGTTTGGGAAGGTACGGGGGGCGCCGAATGCGCGACTGATCTCAGTGCCCTATCTCACCCTTAACGACAAGGGGCCCTACGTGGTGTGCACCGACCAGTGGTTCTTGTCGGGACTGATGGACTGGTACGTCTCGGACGCGTCGGAGTTGTTCGGGGGTGGAGGCGTGTACGAGAATGGCGAGTGTTCCTTCAACGGGGGGGCCAACTACATTCCGCTGACCGACGGGCGGCGGAACCCAATGCGAGAGAGGGTTTTCCTGACCATTTCGCCGCGGTTTGACGAGGTGCTGCCCAACATCCCCAATCCGCGGTCCGACCGCATAGAGGAGGCCAAGCAAGCCCTGTGGCGGAACATCGGCTTCATGGATTTGCCGATGCTGCAGCGCTACAAGGCGTACGGCATAGACGGCTTCATGGTCAACCACCACGAGGTGATCTGGCGCGACGCCGGGGAATCGTTCACGCAGAGGCTGGAGTCGGCGCCGAAGAACGTGGGAGACGAGCGGCTGAAGGAGTACTCCGCGGCGGTGAAGGCGCTGGGCTATCGCTTCGGCCTCTACACCAACTACTGCGACTTTGCGCCGGTGAACAAGAACTGGGGCCCGGACAAGGTAGTGCGCTTGTCCGACGGCTGGTGGGTGAGGGCCTGGCCGCGCACGTACCTCTACAAGCCCTGCTACGCGGCGGAGGCGGAGGCCTACTTCGCGCCGGCCATTCATGAGAAGTTCGGGACCAACGCCGGCTACTGTGACGTGCACACGGCGCGGACGCCTTGGTCGGCCACCGACTACGACGCGCGCACGCCCGGGGCCGGGAAGTTCCGCACGGCCTTCGAGAACTATGGGCGGCTGCTGCTCAACGAGAGCGTCGCTCACGACGGGCCGGTATTCAGCGAGGGCAGGATGCACTGGATGTACGCGGGGCTGGTGGACGGGAACTACGCGCAGATTGTCAGCGACGCGCCTTTCCGCGAGCCGCCGCTGGTGGATTTCGACCTGCTCAAGATACACCCGCTGGAGACTGACCACGGCATGGGCTCGCCGGACATGTTCTACACCGGCAGCCCGGACTGGACGGAGCCGCGCGACTTCCACAGCCCGTGGTTCGACCGCTTCATTGCCTCGACGATCGCTTATGGCCACATCGGATATCTCGCTGCGGAGTGGGGCCTGCCGGGCACGCTCAAGTCCTACTTCCTGGTGAAGGCGCTGCAAGGCCTGTATGCGGGCGTGGAGGTCGCGGAGATAGGCTACGAGCGGGAGGGGCAGATGCTGGACACCAGCGAGGCGGTGCGGTCGGGGGCGTACCGCGGCGGTCACGTGTATGTGCGCTATGCCAACGGCTTGCGAGTTTGGGTGAATCTGGGCTGGGAGGGCACCTGGGAGGTCAAGTGGCGGGGCGAGAGTTACGTGCTGCCGCCGACGGGGTGGCTGGCGGTCATGGAGGGAAGGCTGTTGGCGTACTCCGCGGTGCGCGAGGGCGGACGCGTGGAGTATGTGGAGAGCGCGGAGTACTGCTATCTGGACGCGCGGGAGAATCGCTACCGCGCGCCGGCGCTGGCGGCGAAGGGCGCGGTGGTGATCAAGCGGGGAGAGGGGAAGGGATGGTGGCTGATACCGGCGACCGAGGCGGAGGGCGTGATGATCTTTCCCGCGAGATTCGCCCCGGTGTGGCTTGACCAGGAGATGGGTGCGGAGGCCTACGACGAGCAGGGGAGGCTGCTTGGCCCGGCCGATACGCAGCGAACTAACGACGGAATCGCGGTAGCGCCGGTAGCGGGGGCGATCAAGTACTTGCTCCAGCCGCGGGAGGCGCTAGGGGCTCTCCGAGTCGAGGCGGAGGGAGAAGGCGCAGAGGCGGTTCCGGGGCAGCCGGTGGCGGTGCGGGCGGTGTTTCGCAACGCGGGGCTGGCGCCGCTGAGTGATCTGATGGTGCGGGCCCGCTGGAAGGAGCGGCCCGGCGCGTGGCAGCGGGCGGCAGCGCGCCTCGAAGCGGGAGGCATGGTTAGACGGGAGTTCAGATTGGCGGTGCCGCCGGACCTCAGTGTGGATGAGAAGGCGTGGTTAGTAGTTGAGGGGCGGGCGACCGGGGAGGCGGCGGTGCTGCGATGCCAGGTGGCAGTGGAACTGGCCCTCCGGCCGGTGCTCGAGATTGAGGCCGCCGAGTTGGCCGACGCGCGTTACGCTGCGGGGCAGCAGGCGACGGCAGTGTTCCGCGTGCGGTATAGGGGGGGTGAGCCGGCGGAGGCGCGCGTGCGCTGGCACGTGGGGGGGGAGGGCGAGGTGTGGCAGCGGCGCGTCCTGGGGCCGAACGAGAGCGCCGAAATGGGCTTCCCCGTGACCATGCCGGAGGTCGGGATGGCGCGATCCCTCGAACTGTTCGTGACCGTGGCCGGCTACGCGGTCACCTGGCAGGGATGGCTGACCGCGCAGGCGGAAGCGTCGGTGGCGTACGATTTTGTGGTCCACGCGGGCGAGGTGGTCATAGGGTCTGAGTTGCGGACTGGGCAGGTGGTGATGGGGGACAACGGGACGGGCGGCACCTTCCAGGCGAGAACGGTGACATGCGGCGGGAAGGAAATGCGGGGCATCTTTGCACATCCGCCGTGGATCGGCGGCGTCGGGGCGCAGTTCGGTCGGTTCGAACTGGACCTGCCGCCGGAGCCGGCGGTTTTGCGGTTTGCGATTGGCCTAAGCGATGGGTCCAGTTCGAGGGACGGGGTTGTGTTCAAGGTGCTGGTGGACGCGGGCGAGGAGCCGCAGGTAGTGTACGCGAGGCAGTGGAACGAGCGCAGTTGGGCGGAGGAGAGCGTGTCGCTGGAACGGTTCGCGGGGAAGCGAGTGAAAGTAACGTTCGTCACTGACGTGGGGCCGTCGGACGATTCCAACTCGGACTGGGCCTGTTGGGGCGCGCCGCGTGTCGAACTCGCGGAAGCAAGGACCAGGCTGGCGCTGACACGAGAACTGCCTGCGCAAGCGCTCGTGTCACCCGAAGAGGCGCAACGACCTCTGACGGCGCAGGACTTGGAGCATGTGATCGCGGGTGTGCTGAGTCTCGAGAGCGCGGGCGTGAATCAGGAGGCGCCCTACACCTCGTATGTCTATCTGAACGGGGTTCTTGTGGGCGCCACGCCGGGAGCGGGCTCGGATACGCAGTGGTCGGCCGAGCCGATGCCGCTCCCGCACGACGCGCTGGCCTCGCTGCGGCCTCGCAGCGAGATCGAGATTCGGAATCCTGGGCGCGACTGCTTCAAGGTGCGACGCGTTCGTCTCAGGCTGACGTTGGACACCGGAGAGACGGTGTCCTCCTATGTCGCACTGGGGCCGTTCAGCAGTGATAAGGGCTGGCTGTACGCGGAGGGGGCAGGGGTGGCGCTTGGGGAATGGCTGCGTATTCCGGTGGCACTGCCACTGGAGGGGGGTACGGCGCAATGAGCAGGAGACTAGGTTGGCCGGTCCTGTTAGTGGTCCTGATTGCGGGGGCGGGGCTGGCCTTGGCGGCGGAGCCCGGCAAAGGGGTCGTGCAGCGCCTGCGGCTCTCGACGTTGACTTCGGTGGGGAGGCTGAGCCCCTACGTGTACGGCGAATGGGTGGACCCGGGCGCCCAGGACGTGCCTGCTCTGGTGAGCGCGGGGCCCGGGCCGCCTGTTTTCGTCGAGGTGCCGTGGAGGCCCGGGGTGGCGGATAGGGAGCGGGAGGTGGTGCTGGACTATCTGCGGGGTGGGACGGAAGTGTGCCTGACGTTCGCGGCGGGGGGGGCGGGTGATGAAGGCAAGATCCTGGAGGTGGCCGGCTCATTCCCCGAGGTGCGCTTTGCCTCGGTCGAGGGACTGAGCCCGGAGGCGACGAGAGCCCTAGCCGACAGAATCGAGAGCGTGAACCCAGGCTCGAGCGTTCTCATGGCTGTTGCCGGGGGCCCAGGGTGGGAAGCATCTCTAGACTCCCTTGCGGCGTCTCCGGTCAGTCTCGGCGTTTCCCTGCCCGGCAGGGAATGGCGAGGCCTAAGTCTGGAGCGGATGCAGGAACGAGTGAGCGAGTTGCGCGGCGAGGGGCGCAAGCAGTCGCCGCTATTGCTCTCGCGCTGGGTCCCGCGTGAGGGTCTTGCGCAGTGCGCCGCTGCGGGTTTCCTGAGTGAGTGGGCAAAGATGGCGGCTGCGGGGATGACGGCGGCGAGCGCTGACTTGTCGGAGTGCGCGTACTGGGAGCAGGCGCACCGCATTCTGGTGCTGCTGGGGCGCGAGACGAGGTGTTACGGCTCCGTCTTTGGCCGGTCGGAGGTAGGTGTCGGGCCGCCTGCGCTGGCGGTGGGCGAGCCGTTCCGGGTCGTGATGCTGCTTGTGGGAGACATGAGCGAGGTAGCGCGCTTTAAGATTGCCGGGGTCCTTGAGGGCGGCTACTGGTCCAGGCGCGCGTGGTCGTTGCCGCTGGCAGCGTCGGCGGCGCCGGTCTGGGAGGCGTCGTTGCAGTCGGATGGGAAGAATGCCGCCGACCTGTCGTGCGAAGTGGCGGGGGGGGCGGCACGAGTCGTGGTGCTCCAGAATGACCTGTGCTGGACGTACCGGCAGATGCGCCAGTTGATAGGTCTGTTGAAGGCCAATGTGCGCGGTGACCAGGCGGGCTTGCAGTCGCTGGTCAGGGCACGCGCGGCGGTGGAGCGGGCTGTACTTGCGTGGCGAGGGGGCTTCGCGCATCAGGTAGGGCTCATTCACGAGGCGTTGGCGGGGATTGACGAGGCGGGAGTCTTGATCGGGCCGGTGGGCGTCGGCGCTTTGGGAGAGTTGAGCGCCGACATGGCCGCCGAGACGCAACGGGCGCTGGAGGCGTTCCACGATGCCCTGTCGCAAGCGAGCGCTGACTATCTGGGGCTGCGGCTGACTTTCGCCGCGCGCCCGAGCCCACGGGGGGTGGAGGTGGAAGTGGGGTTCGCGAACGGGAACGTGGCCGGGCTGGAGGACGTCGGCCTGGGAGTGACGGCTCCGGTGGGCTGGAGGGTGCGGGCCGCGGGAGAGACCTCCGCAGGGCGTCTGCCACCGGGGCGGGGGATGCGCGCCTCCTTCGCCCTTGAGCCTAGTGTTGCCGGGGCCACCTCCGGGCTCGGTGTGTTGCGGCTGAAGTACCGAGTGACGGGGGGCGTGGCTTTGGTCAGCCGCCCGGTGGCAGTGGAGACGCCTGAGCGCTGAGCAGGTTTGAACGTGGAGGCGGGCGGGTTCGTTGACGGAGGGCTGGAGGGGCCATATACTGCGAGCGCAACGGGTCGAGGGAGCGAAGTAAAATAGAAGACCTGGGATTCCGAGAGCAGATGGTCGAGGTCGGGCGGCGGCTGTGGCAGCGGGAGTATGTGGCTGCCAACGACGGGAACATCTCGTGCCGGATCAGCGAGAACGAGGTGCTCGCCACGCCGACCGGCGTCAGCAAGGGTTTCTTGACGCCCGACATGATTGTCAAGTGCGACCTGAGCGGGCGGCGGCTGGCGGGGCATCTGGAGGTCTCCAGCGAGGTTCGACTGCACGTGTTCGTGTACCAGCAGCGGCCGGACGTGTGCGGCATAGTGCATGCGCACCCGCCGACGGCGACCGGGTTCGCTTGCGCTGGCATGGCGCTGGATACGCCCTTGCTGCCCGAGGTAGTGATCTCACTGAAGACAGTGCCGTTGGCGCCCTACGGCACTCCTGCCACGGAGGAGTTGCCGGCCTCTATTGCGGGCGAGATGAAGACGCACGACGGGTTTCTGTTGGCGAATCATGGGGCGCTCACACTCGGGCGGGATGTGATGCAGGCGTACCACCGGATGGAGACGATAGAGCATTTCGCCAAGATTTACCTGGTGGCGCGGATGTTGGGGGGCGCTCAAGCGTTGCAGCCGACGCAGGTGGAGCGCCTAATGGAGTTGCGGAAGACGTTCGGGGTGGAGAACCGCTCGCCGTGCCTCGGGTGCGGGGTGTGCGATGCCCTGAGGAGCCATGCGCAGTTCAACGGCAGGGCGCCCGAGGGCGTTGGCCGCACGTGCGTGCTGCGGAACGTCGTTTCCCAAGGGGCGGAAGAGGCGGACGGGGACGCCGAGTTGAGGGAGTTGGTGGAGCAGGTGGTGCGCGAGGTGATAACGCGCGCCGGCTAGCCCGCCGTACGGCGGGCAAGGGCCGGGTGGACGGTTTCACATCTAGAGAGGAGGGCGGATGCCCTTGGCAGAGGAACAGGCGCTAGGACTGATTGAGACGCGAGGCCTGGTGGCCTCCATCGAGGCGGCGGACGCGATGCTCAAGGCGGCTAAGGTGTCGCTCTTAGGGGCGCAGCGGATCGGCGCCGGCCTGAGCGCAGTGATGGTGGTTGGCGACGTCGGGGCCGTGCGGGCCGCGGTGGAAGCGGGAACCGCAGCCGCGAAGAAACTGGGAGAGGTCATCTCCAGCCACGTCATCGCCCGGCCCGACCCGCAGACGGACAAGGTGCTTCCGTCTGCCGGCGGCGCCAAGAAGTGAGAGGAGGCAGCGATGGCCGTAGACACTAACGCTCTGGGAATGGTGGAGACGCGGGGCTACGTGGGGATGGTGGAGGCCGCGGACGCCATGGTGAAGGCAGCGCCGGTGACGGTGATTGGGCGCGAGCAGATCGGCGGCGGGTTCATCACCGTCATGGTGCGCGGTGACGTCGGCGCGGTGAGGGCGGCGGCGGATGCCGGCGCGGCGGCTGCGAAGCGCGTGGGCGAGTTGGTCTGCGTTCACATGATACCGCGTCCACACGAGGAACTGTCGAAGATTCTGCCTGGCTAGCGCCCGCCCCACGCCGCGCACCTCAGGCCGCGTTGGCGCGGGTAGCGGCGGCGTGGGTGAAGTCTCCTCGCGCTCCGCGTTGTTGAGACGCGGGGGCGACCGTGCAAGCAAAGGAGCCGCACGCCACTGTCCGAGGCAGAACTGGTCCAAGCCATTACTGAACGGGTCTTGCGCGCCTTGAGGCCGGGGAGCACCTCGGCGCCGAGCCTGGAGGGGAGGCGCATACCTGTCGGCATCTCGGTGCGGCACGTGCATCCGTGCCGTGCGGACGCCGACCTGCTCTTCGGGCCCGGCTACGAGTTCAAGCCCCGCAATGAACTGTACCAGCCGGGCCAGTTTGCCGCGGAGGAGTGCGTGACGCTCGCGGGCCCGCGTTCGACGCTAGGTGGGGTGCGGGTGCTGCTGCCCCTGCGGGGCAAGACGCAGGTGGAGGTGTCGCGTACGGACGCGATTGCGCTGGGGCTGGTGCCTCCGGTGCTGCAATCACGCGATGCGGGGGCGGCCTCGCGCATTATTGTCGTGGGGCCGGCGGGAGTAGTGGACCTAGCCGACGCCCTCATCTGCGCCCACAGGCATATCCACGCCTCGCCTGCCGAGGCGGAGCAACTAGGGGTACGAGACGGCGACCGCGTGAAGGTAAAGGTGGTGGGCGCTCGCTCGCTGGTGTTCGACAACGTGATCGTGCGCACGGGCGCTGAACTGCGCCTGCAGATGCACGTGGACACGGACGAGGCGAACGCGGCCGACCTAAGCCTGGGGGCGCAGGCGTTCTTGGTGCGAGAGTAGGAGCGCGAGATGAAACTGACGAAGGTAGTGGGGACCGTGGTGGCGACCCAGAAGCAGCCCAAACTGGAGGGGCACAAGTTGCTGGTGGTGGAGGACGTGGACACTAACGGGAAGCCGAAAGGGACCTATGTGGTGGCGGTGGACACGGTGGGCGCCGGGATTGGGGAGGTCGTGCTGACGGTGGCGGGCTCTTCGGCGCGCATGACGGAGGCGACCCGCGACTGCCCGGTGGACGCGACCATTGTGGGCATTGTGGAGACCGTCGAGCTTCAGGGAAAGGTGACTTTCAAGAAGGAAGGACAGGCGCGGTGAAACTGGCCCGGGTGGACGGCACCGTCGTGGCCACCGTGAAGGACGCCAATCTGGCGGGCGTCAAGTTGCTGGTGCTCCAGCCGCTGGACGAGGACCTGCACCAGGAGGGCGAGCCGCTCGTAGCGATTGACGGAGTCGGCGTGGGCCGGGGTGAGATAGTGTACTGGGAGGGTGGCCCGGAAGCGGCGCACGCGCTGCCTTCGGGATATGGCCCCACGGATGCCGCTGTGGTGGGGATAGTGGACTCGGCTCACGTGGAGGCGGCGTGGCGGCCGCCACGAGGGAAGCAGAAGTGAAACTGGGCAAAGTGATCGGCAGCGTGGTTTCGACCATCAAGCACGAGGCGTATCAGTCCTCCAAGCTGCTGCTGGTGCAGCCGCTGGACCTGTCGCTGCGCGCGGAAGGGCCGGCGGTGGTCGCGATTGATACCGTGGGAGCGGGCGCGGGCGAGACCGTGGTCTTCGTGGATGAGGGGCACGCGGCGAGGGACATTCTGCCTTACAAGCGGGTGCCGGTGCGCACTTTGGTGGTCGGCATCGTGGACCAACTGGATCTGAGAAGTGGCGACTCCCACTAGAGAGCAGATAGAGGCGATGGTGCGCGAGGTGCTGGAGCGCCTGCGCCGGGAGGGGCAGGGCAGGGAGGCAGGCGGCGGGGGGGGCGGGGCGGGCAAGCGGTTGCTGGCGGTCTTCACGGGTACCGGCGCTGGCCTCGAGCAAGCCCTTGAGGCTCTCGCGACCTTGGCGAAGACCGGCTGGAACGTGTCGGCGTACGTAAGTCCCTGGGCGGAGAAGACATTCGGCGCGGAGACAGTGGCGAGGCTGGGCGCGGTGGGAGAGATTTTGCGGGACGGAGACGTGGCTGACTGCGGCGCGGCGGCGGAGAAAGTGGACGCGGTGATGGTGGGCACGCTTTCGCGCAACGCAGCGGCGAAGGTGGCTCTGCTGGCGCCGGACTCGACGGCGACGGAGTTGATTCTGCAAGGGCTGCTGAAAGGGAAAGCGGTGGTGGCGGCGGTGGATGGGGTGGAGGCGGAGATGGCGTCAGCACCGCCGGCGATGAGGAACATAGTGCAAGGGTACTTGCGCACGCTTACGGAACTCGGTGTCGTCTTGGTCGGCGCCGGGGAACTGGCGGAGGGCACGGCAGCGGCTTTGGGCTTTCACGCGGCTCGCCGGGGGGGTAAGGGGTGGAGAGTCATCCTTACCTCTGACGAGGTGGAGGACGCGCTTAGGCGTGGCGAGAAAGCAATCACTTTGCCCGCGGATGCGATTGTGACGATGGCCGCGGCGGACCGGGCGAGGGAGTTGGGGGTCAAGTTGCGGCGGGCGGAGTGGTGAGCGGGCGAGCGCTGAGGCGAAGGACGCGGGAGGCACGGCAATGGCGATGGACAAGGAGCGGATAGAGCGGGTGGTGGAGGAGGTGGTGCGGCGGGTGACCGCGGCGGGGGCCGGCGCTCCGGGCGCGGGGCCGAGCGCGCCTACAGGGGGATCGCTGTTCACTGAGGTTGACGCCGCGGTGAAGGCGGCGGCGCAGGCGCAGCGCGAGTTGGCCGAGGGTGGCATACCGCTGCGGCAGAAGGTGATCCACGCTATCCGCGAGGCAGGTTTTGAGGCCGCGGCGCCGCTGGCCCGCATGGCCGCCGAAGAGACGCAAATGGGGCGCGCGGAGCACAAGGTGCTGAAGAATCAGACGGCCGCGCGCATGACGCCGGGGCTGGAGGCACTGAAGCGGGAAGTACTCCAGGGCGACCGGGGGGTCACGGTGGTGTGGGGCGCGGCCTGGGGAGTCATCGCGGCCATCTGCCCCTGCACCAACCCCACGGCGACGGTCATCAACAACTCGATCTCGATGGTTGCTGCGGGCAACGGGGTGGTGTTCGCGCCGCACCCGGCGGCTAATCGCTCCACGAACGAGGCGGTTAGCATTCTGGACGCGGCCATCATCGCCTGTGGCGGGCCAGCGAAGCTGGTGTGCTCGATCGCCAAGTCGTCCATAGAGACGACAACGGCCTTAATGAACCATCCCGACGTGCCGCTCGTCTGTGCGACAGGGGCGGCCGGGGTCGTGCGGGCGGCGATGACCAGTGGGAAGAAGGCGATTGCCGCAGGTCCGGGCAACCCGCCGGTGGTGGTTGATGAGACCGCCGACTTGAAGCGGGCGGCGCGGGACATCGTGGAGGGGGCGTATTTCGACAACGACCTGCCGTGCGTGGGCGAGAAGGAGATAATCGTGGTGGAGGCGGTGGCGGACGCGTTGGTGCGGGCGCTGCAGGACGCCGGGGCGTTCCTGGCGCCGCCCTCGGCGGAGACGAGGCTGACGCGCACGGCGGTGGATGGCCACCGCGTCAAGCGGGAGATGGTAGGGAAGAATGCGAGCGTGATTCTCAACGCGGCCGGGGTCTCGGCTCCGGCGGAGACCAAGATCGGCATCTTTGAGACCAATGTGGACCACCCGTTGGTGCTTGAGGAGCAGTTGATGCCGATTGTGCCGGTGCTGCGCGCGCGCAACTTTGACCAGGCGGTGGCAATGGCGGTCAAGGCGGAGCGGGGCTATCAGCACACGGCGCTGATCCACTCGCGTGACGCGGCGCGTATCAGCGCCTTTGCGCGGGCGATAGACACCTGCATCTTTGTGGCGAACGCGCCCTCGTACGCCTGGGCGGGCATCGAGGGGCAAGGTTATGTGACTTACACTGTGGGAGGGCCGACGGGAGAAGGCATCACCTGCGCTCGTCACTTCGTGAAGACGCGCCACTTTGTGATGGGCAGCGGTTTTGGGCCGGAGGGGATAAGCGGACCACCCGGGCCGGCGGAGGCGCCTGGCCCCTGGGTGGTACCAGGGACGTAGGGGCGCCCGTTGCTCGGGGCGCGAGTCCACACCGGCGGGTGAGTCGCCGCGATGGCACTGAAGATCCTGGTGCTCAACTGTGGGTCGTCTTCGGTCAAGT